>JAAFKL010000244.1 GCA_021399405.1 Candidatus Heimdallarchaeota archaeon
AGATGGCTCAAGATCATCGGTCCCCGAAGATTGACTTCTAAGGTATCCCACCAGCGATTTGGATCGTCATCCCAAAGAGAAACCCCTCCATTTGCTATGCCGGCGTTGTTTACCAATATATCTATAGTACCTACATTTTGTTTGATATTGGTTGTAATTCTCTCAAGGTCATCCGTATTTTTGACATCACCTACATGACCGAAACCCTCTTTACCTTTATTCCTAATTTCTTCTACAACTTCATCCACTTGAGATTTTGTTCTCGCAGTAATACAGACTTTGACACCATTTTCAGCCAATTTTAATGCAATTTCTCTTCCAATACCTCTCCCTCCGCCTGTGATTAATGCAACTTTATTTAAGAATGCTTTATTCATAATTCCACAGAATAATTAAGTGATATATGATTATTTTTCCTAGATCAGATTAATAGGTGTATTTCTCAATTTCTTTCTTATAGGTATATTTTGTGATTAATTATTTCTATTACTTGGAATTTGGCGTAATCCAGCCCTAATCAAAGCTGACCCTAATATAACAAAACCAGCTAACATGATCAACCAGCCAATTGTATTAGCTGCCATCCAATCAATTTTCTTTGCATCAGGTACTTCAGAATCTACAATAATTAATCCTAAAATTGAGAAGACACCGAAAGTTGTCTCCGTTAGTCCAGTAGCGATAAATTCCGAAGGTGTTGCAAATTTCGATATCGTAATCAACATAACTGCACCAGTGATGAAAGTAGCAGAATATAGTTGACTGTGAAACACATCCAATTTCCAAGGAAACAAGCTGCTGAAGGTATCAGATAAAACCATTAATCCTATTCCGTAAAACGCGAGGAGAAAGGCTGCTAAGTTTATAGTATATGTCCAATTACGAGGCACAGGATTCAAGTGGGCTGTAGGCATAGAGCGATATAACCACACATGATAGGCTGCACTCGCTGGAAGAGAAATATATAACACAAACCACCCAAGGAGTGCAGCAGTCTTGCTATCGTCAAATTCACTGAATCTATATGCTGAGACTACCAATACTATAAAGGTAAATGTAAAAATTGCTCTCAATATTGGTCGTGTTGGTGACCAGCGAGGTGAAAGGAACATATAGATAATAGGCACCATTGCTCCCAGATATATTGCACCTAAAAATCTAGCATTAAATGGTGCTATTGCCCATGGTCATTCAGGGTGTGAAATTTCAGGGAATAGAAATAATCCGAAACCTACACCAATTAGTACTAATGCCTCAACTAGGGTGAAATATCTTAAGAAGGGCGTAATAGCGGGATTTTCCTTAACTGAACTCATTCTACAATCTCTCAAAATGTTCAAGTGTTAAGTCGATATCTATCAATGATTCCTGAGAGTGGTTTTATTTTATCAATTTCGTACTTTTGGGGAGACGTCAGTATCAATCAAATTGTGAAAGATTGATTTGGTGTCTAACAATATATAATATTGCCTTATGAGTTGATTACCTTGATGGTATAAATTTAAATATTAATAATTATTACCCGTCTTAGGAAAGATATTTCATTTGGACCAAATCGCTTTTTTAGTTGTTTCATTATTATATTTGATCCCATTATTTGTTGCGATACGCCTCTACCTACTAGTCAAGTATATTGATTATCTACTGGCAGCTGTCGTATTTTTATTGATATCAGTTGATGCCATTCTGCTTAGCCTGAACCAAGCAATAGCATTGTATGAAAATATTATTGCTCTTGTTACATTTTCAATTGTATACACATTTTGTTATCATATGATGAGGGATAAAATCAAAGTATCAAGAAAAATGTGGTATGTCACTGTATTCTCTCTGAGCATTTATGTGTTACCTGTCGCTTTTTTTCAAGATGAGATTGATTTAAGATTTACTCTATTTAGATATATCTTATTTGAAATAATGAGATTAATGATTGGATTTGTAGTTGTACACTCTTTTTTAGAAGTTACCGAAATTAAAAAAACTAAAAGAACCCGATTGGCAAAGCGATCATGGGCACTTGGGGGTTTAGTATTAATGATTATCGCAATTGTAAGGATTGCATTGACATTATATTCATTGTTTCAATTATTTGTTTTAGATCATGACATTTCAATTGATGATTATTCAGTGAAATTGGGATATAACATTATCATAATAGGTGCTATATTTCTAAGTTTAGTTGTAGTTTTTAACGTTGTAATATTGCCTGAGGGTTTGATGCTCTCATATTCTCAAATTCTGAGATCATCGAAATTATACGATATGCTAGAAAATCTACCTCTAGAAATCAATCAAGATATTTCAACAAGTCAACTAAAATCATATCTGCAGGAAATTGCACCTGTATTGAAAACAAAGAAAACATAGAATATAGCCACTAATTTTGAAACAGCGAAGAAAGATGGCCTGTTTGCTCATTGTTTTATAATGTAAATTTGTGATTTTATTGTCGATGAGTAAAACCGTCTTACTACTAGGAAGTGGTGGTAAAGAACATGCGTGGGCTATTTCGCTTCTGAAGAGTAATGCAAATATTATCTCTTGGGCTCCAAAGATCAATCCTGCTATCAAAGAAATATCAATTGGAGTAATAGAAGCATCTTATGAGAAGAATGAAAAGTTATTGGAAGAATGGTTAAATCAAATTGATCTTGTTATTATTGGACAAGCATCCCCATCATTAGA
>JAAFKL010000245.1 GCA_021399405.1 Candidatus Heimdallarchaeota archaeon
CGTCAAGTGATGAAGATTTTAGATATGTTGCAGATCATGCAGTAGTAGGTCATCTTGGTCTAATCGCACCTTCTGGTTTTCCAAGAATTGTACCACTAAATTTTGCTGCTATCAATAATGTTGTTTATTTCCATGGTGCAAAAGAGGGCGAGAAGTTTGATATTCTCAAAAACACACCTCAAGTATCTTTTAGTATTGATATTCCATATTCTTTTATTCCATCATATTTCGAAAGTAAAAAATCAGCTTGCCCAGCAACTCATTTTTTTAAATCCGTTCATATTAGAGGAACTGGTCTCATTGTAAATGATATGGAAGAAAAGGCTGCAGCAATGAATGAGTTGATGAAAAAATATCAACCTGAAGGTAAATATGTCAAATTATCCCCAAAAGAAAGTATGTACAAAAAACCTCTTCTTGACGTTGGTGTTTTCAAAGTTGATCCCAAAGAAATCACTATGAAAATGAAATTTGGGCAGAATTTATCTGAAACAAAATTCAAAGCAGTGATTGAATCATTGGAAGAAAGAGGCGATAAATTGGATCTTGCTACAATAGAAGAAATGAAGAAACGGTACCCTTCTAGAAACGTAACTGAATAAAAGCTAAATCGATAATTTATTTGATAATTTCATAATTTCGCCAAATACTTGCTGTCGGAAATAAAAAGTAATATGACTAATGATTTTGTTAAATTTGTGACCATAGTTATCACTGGTAATGATCTAACCATTGAACAAGTAGTGCGTGTTGCAAGAGAAAATGAACCTATAGAATTGCACAGTGATGCAGTAAATAATATTAACAAATGTCGTGCTATGTTAGAAAGAAAAATTGAAGCTGGCGAAATTATGTACGGTATCAACACTGGCATAGGTGAATTTTCAGAAATGGTATTGGACAAAGACCAAATGCAGGATTTTCAGAAATATCTAATTTATAATCATGCAGCTGGAATAGGAGAACCAACATCCATCGAACATGTTCGAGCAACTATGGTTGGAAGAATAAATGTCCAAGCAAAAGGTCACAGTGCGAATAGAATCGAGATAACACAAACAATGGTCGATATGCTCAACAAAGGTGTAACACCATTTGTATGCAAAAAAGGATCAGTTGGAGCAAGTGGAGATCTAGCTCCGATGTCACAAATTGCATTATTGATGTTGGGCGAAGGAAAAGCGTATTTCAAGGGTGAGTTGTTAGAAGGAAAAGAAGCTTTGGATCAGGCAGGTATTCCAATTCCAGGGTTACAGCCCAGAGATGGTCTTGCAACAATTAACGGATCTAATTTTCTTACTGCACTCTCGGCGTTATTAATTTACGATGCCAATCGTTGGTTTAAGCAAGCTGAAATTGCAGCTGCAATGTCTTTAGAAGCTTTAAAAGCAAATATGAAGCCCTACACACCTAAACTCCATAAAGTGAGGGGTTTTAGTGGTGCAATTCGTTGTGCAAGTAGCTTGAAAAAATTAGTCGCTGGTGGAGATTTAGAAGAAGGAAAAGTTCCACACAAAGTGCAAGACGCGTATTCAATGAGATCAACACCTCAAGTGATTGGTGCTGCCCATGATGCCCTTATTTATGCGAGATCACAAGTTGAAATCGAACTCAATGGGGTAGGTGATAACCCTATTTTCTTCCCAGATGAAAATTTGCAGATATCTGGAGCTAATTTCCAAGGAATTCCAGTTTCGTTACCAATGGAAATGATCGGGCAAGCAATTACAATGGTAAGCGTCTTATCAGAGAGGAGATTTAATAGATTAAACAACCCTGCATTGAGTGTTGGCTTACCTGCATTTTTAACTAAACATGGAGGTTTAATGTCTGGCTTGATGTTAAGTCAATACACAGCCGATTCATTAATTGTCGAGCAACGTATTTTATCGGCCCCCGCCTCTGTTCAATCAATTCCTGCAGCTGCAGATCAAGAAGATTGGGTATCAATGGGAAATAATACAGCCTTGAAAAACTGGCAAATATTGGATAATGCTTATGGGGTTTTAGGTATCGAATTTATGGGAGCTGCTCAAGCTTTAGATTTGCGAGAATACAATTTTGGAGAGGGAGTGAACGTGGCTAGAGAAGTTATTCGTAAGTATGTTGACTTTTTAGAAATCGACAGGCCACTTTATCCAGATCATACTGAAATGCAAAGACTAGTCAAATCATGTGAAATATTAGAAACGGTTGAATCAGCTATTGGCTCACTTGAGTAGTAAATTAAACATTATATTTTATCACTGATCCATTCACTCCAACTTCCAACGTACAATCCTGGAACAGAAACTCCAAGATGTTTTACTATTAAGATGTTGAAAGCTGCTGTCACCCCAGAGCCACAATAAAATGCCAACTCCTTGTTTAGATCGATTTTTTTCTCAAATATATTTTTAATTAAATCGATTGATTTTAAGGTAAAATCTTCTGCTAAATGGGATTGCCAAAAAACATTCATGGCAGATGGAATGTGACCTGCAATTGGATCTATTGTTTCCAATTCACCTGAATATCTTTCAGGACTTCTTGAATCTACTAAATGTATATCTGTATCAATCACTTCTCGAATATCATTTTTTGAATATAATTTAGATGGTCCATCTGCCCAAGTAGAACCTAGATCAGAAAGATCAAGGTTGACATTATCTCTACTCTCAATGCCAGAAATCATCGATAAACCTTTTCTTTTCCAATCAATTATTCCACCTTCGAGTACAGCAACTTCCTGATAACCTAATTGGACTAACATCCACCACAGTCTCGCGGCAATGCCACCGCCCATTTGATCGTAAACTACTATTTGACTTGATTTATTTACATTATTTTTTGTAATCCAATCCTTAAATTTATCAATTTTGGGAAGTGGGTGTCGTCCAGTTATAGGAGTGATAGGACCTGATAAATCACGATCTAAATGTGCATATATTGCGGTGGGAATGTGTTCTCTCAAATATTCGTTATATCCCAAATCAGTATCTGATAGATAAAATCGACAATCAATGATTATCCAAGGTTTAGATTGGTCAACTAATGCTTGGTGTAGTTCTTGTGTGGATACAAAGGTTGAATACATAATTGAAAAAATAATTAGAAATATATAATCATAGTTAGTGGGGATAAGTTAGGAATAGGGTTAGCAACAGTTATTCATAATCTAGCTAAACTTGAACAAACTTGTGCATTATAATTTATTAGATTCGTTTGAATTTATGATTTAATCTGGTTTTAATCTGTCGATTTGATTTTTTTTACTTGTAAGCTACTGTGCTAAAGATTCTTATAGTAAATCACAATAAAATTAATTATCATGGTGCACAAAGCATACAAGTTTGA
>JAAFKL010000246.1 GCA_021399405.1 Candidatus Heimdallarchaeota archaeon
CAAAGAGAGCTTTGTCATGTGTTCCTTAGCTTTTGTAATATACTCCATGATTTTAACCTCTTTCATTTTTTTCTTAAGATCAATATTTTTGTCAATCAATTGCTGATGTTTCTGAAATTCATCACTCAAGTTTGTAATTTCTAATTGAATTTTCTTAACATCAATATTTAACTCATTTTCCTTAGCTATAATCAACGCTTCTTCTAAAATAGAATTTGCTCCTTCAAAATCTCCAAGAGCCTGCTGCAATTTTGATTGTATGATTTTGGTTTCAATGGTTAATGATAGCTGGTTATGTGCAATGGTTTTGGTTAGCAAATCATCAATGTATTTTATTGATTTTTCAAGAATTTCAATATTTCCCGAAGTTTGATATTCTTGAATAAGAAGTGAAATTAGTAAAATCTCACCAGTGAATCCTACTATCAAAAGAAACGGTAAATTCGCATCAACATATTCTTCCAACATCTCTTGAGCCTTATAATGATCACGAACCCTAGGTTGCTTCATGAGATAAAGTGCTTTTCCAACAATTTTAGGTGATCTTGTCCAGATTATATCAAATGTTAGATTCTCTAATCTTGAAATAAATGGCGTTAGATCTACATCATAGTTCGACTGAGTTCCTATTAAAATTGCATAGTAGCAGCTAATGGAGTCAAAAAAATCACTCATAGCGTTCTTATCCCTATTTGAAGTATGCTCCAATGACTTTAGATAATAACGAATTGCTTTTTCATACTGACCTTTCAAGCGAAATACTTCACCTAGATCATGTAAAGCTTGTGCATCACTCATGTATCCACACTTTTTATAGTCCTGCAATGCCAACTCAAACATATTCTCTGCCAAATCCAATTTACGATTAGTTCGGTATAACAGACCAAGATTATGTCTTGCCATTGGTACTGCTCCATTTATATAATCTAATTTATTTGAAATATCCAAGGAGTTTTTGTGATATTCTTCTGCTTCTTCAAATCTCTCCAAATTTGCATACATTGAGCCAATTCTAGTTGTATTGATCGCTATACCGGTGATACTACCCGATTTTTGAAATTCCACTATGGTCTCTAACATCACCTCAAGTGCCTTTTGAACTTGCCCCTCCCAAAGGTAGGTAAGAGCGATTTTGTAATCCATCCAAGCACATTGCAATGGATTATTCAGATCTCTGTAGACATTTTTTGCTGATTCTAGGTATTTCATCGAATCAATTATATTAGCCATATCTTGATAATATATTCCCAATACATCATGAGATCTTGCGATTCCCCTTCTATCATCAATTTCTTTCCTAAGTTGTAATGATTTTTCAAAGCATTCTTTTGCTTTTTCATTATTCATGAACTTAGCCATGAGATAAGTTCCCATTAATTGCAAAGTGTCTGCTTGGAGATATTTCTTCTCTGATTTAGTTGTATATTCCAAATTTGTCTCCAATAATTTCAAACCATCTTCTTTGGATCCTTGAGCATGCAAAATGAAAGCTAGTACTGATTGAACTTCAAAGATTAGTCTAGTATCATTCTGTTTCTGATAATATGATAATGCAATTCTGCATTCCTTTTCTATTTCATCGAATTTATCTGTTGAAATGGAATTATACAATCTATAATCCGTACGACCTACATTCATCAAAATTTTGCATCTTTGAGTATTTATTATATACCTATATTTTTCTTTGGTCCCATCATCTAAATTCGCTGCATCGATGTATTTTTCAAGCTTTTGAACCTGGGATATTGCTTCTTTAACAAGATCATTTCTCCAGAAAATTTTACTTAATAATAATCTAGCCCTGAAATTTATCTGTACCGAATTAGAATCTAAAACATTTTCTTGATACAACTTCTCTTTACTATCCGTATACAGTCCCTTGTAATACAGCGGTAGTGCTTGTAAATAACCTGATAGCTGCTGATTTCCTAAGATTTGACTAATATGGAGTTCTGCCTGATTAAATTCTCCCCGATCCAAATAATCGTCAATTTCCTCAATTATCGCTTCTTCAGTGTAGATAGTTTATTTTAATCCCTCGAATTAAAAAGTATTTTGAGTAATATTGATTTTTTGTATTTTCAATTCATTCATTTCTTTCAGGCATTCCAAATAAGAAAATTGACATGTTTAAAGAAAATAATAGCACGGGGTGGATTCGAACCGACCGATCTTTGGGTTATGAGCCCAACGAGTTTCAGCGTCTTTCTTCCCTTCTCGCCCATTTTTCTTATTTCTGTTCGAAGTAGTTGGATCTCATCCCGACTTAAGTTCTCCAGGAATAGGTCAGGGGAGAATGCTGCCATGTCTTGGCTGTTGAAAAAGGTATCAAAATCGTCAAGAAAATTCTGGATGAGATTGCAATTGTTCCTTTTGTGCGATATTAGATTGCTAGTTGTTAATGCAAGCATAATTATTATCTTAGTCTCATTTAGTACTTAAAGGAAATCAGTATTGGGTTAATGCTGGAAAATCTGTCGACTCCCAGTCCATAGGTGGTCATAGGAAGCATCGATTAAGGTTCAAGGATTTGCTCTCGGCAAAGGATTTGAGATCAACAATTCTGCACATTATCTTTAAACCAAGCGTTATAAAAGTAATTGTGATATCGGAAAACTGGAGAAATAATTTTTGTCAAAATATTAACGAATTAAGCTTGAATTGGGAATTTATTTTTACTTAGGCTTTAATCACAAAGATTCTTTGACTCCAATACATTAAGAATAATTCAACTCAAATATTTAATTATAAGCAACATGACCTCATTTTACAGTATTTAGAAATTATATGATTGCGAAATTACCATTCCATGAAGAAATTGCATTATTTTTTATACTTTTTAGAAACTAGACAAAATTTAATTGCAGTATATTAATATACATAATACTCAATCTATTTTATTATGCTCGCTAATAAGCATATTAATGAAATTGAGAAAATGAAACAGAGATTAGTCTTGAGTGCTATTCTCATGTGTATTCTCATCATAACAATGTCTACTTACACACAAAGTATGGCTTCAGAGACTGTACATCATCCTGAAAAGGAGACTGCAACCATTTCACCTAATATAAATTCGGATTGGACTTGGAGTTGGCCTGATGTTATCTCATCTGGTAGTACAGGTAGTTCTTATACAACAAGTGTCGCAATTGATAAGTTCGATAATATTCATTTAGTTTGGTACGATAATACAGATTACAATGGAGCTGGGCCAGATAATGATATTTTTTACAAAAGATTTGATCGACTTACTGCTTCGTGGGGATCCGTTGTGGTGATATCTAATGATAGTACTGCTGACTCATCAAACCCAAATATCATAGTTGATGATAATGACAATCTACATGTAGTTTGGAACGATTTGACTGATTACAATGGAGCTGGGACAGATGTTGATATTTTTTACAAAAGATTTGATCGACTTACTGCTTCATGGGGATCCACTGTAGTAATATCTTCTGAGAGTACTTCCTCCTCCTCGTGGCCAACAATTGCTGCTGATAGTTATAATGATTTACATGTAGTCTGGCAAGATAGCTCTAATATCATTAGTGCAGGGACTGATGGTGATATTTTCTACAAAATGTATTATAATCTGACTTCAACTTGGTTAACTACTAAGCTAATATCTACTGAGAGCAGTTTAAACTCTGCTCAACCCAATATCTTAATTGATAGTGCAGATGATATACATATTGTTTGGGACGATTTAACTGATTACAATGGTGCTGGAACTGATACTGATATTTTCTACAAGAAAATAGATGCTTATAGTCTTAAAGGAGGATCCACCGTAGTGATATCAACTGAGAGTACTGCTGGTTCTACATCCCCAAAGATCACAGCCGATAGTGTTGATAATCTGCATATAGTCTGGAGAGATAGTACCGACATAAATTGGGCTGGTACAGATCTTGATGTATTTTACAAGAAATATGATATCAAGACTGCATCATGGGGATTTACAGGAGTAATATCCACTGAAAGTACGGAAACCATAGGTATATCGACCATCGCTATTGACAATGCCGATAATATTCATATAGTCTGGGATGATTATACAAATTACAATGGAGCAGGACTAGATAGCGATATTTTCTATAGAAAATATAACAGCCAAAGCTTAGCATGGGGAGGTAGCTTCGATCTTTCACGAAACACAGATGCAAGCTTTTTCCCTGCAATATCCATAGATCGTTCAGGATTTATTCATGTTTTTTGGGATGATGAGTATGATTACCTAGGAGCTGGTTCCGATCCTGACATTTTTTACACAGTATACTCTGGATTACCTGATGCACCAGTTCTAGATTTATTCTCTCCCAACCCATCAAATGGGTCAGTAGGATTGACCTGGAGTGCAGTCTATGGGTCTGAGTATTACAATATATATCGTGATACATCCCATATTTATGATCTGACAGGACTAACTCCAATTGGAGGAACAACAAATACTTTCGCCAAAGATTTCCCACTTTCAAAAGGTGACTACTTTTATGCTATAACTGCACTTAATGTGATGGGAGAAGGAGCACCTTCCAATACACAATCTGTCAAGATTGATTTTGACTCAGCTGGAACCTTAATTACCCCGGTTAGTACAACTGAAACCATCTTTAATGGAACAAATACTGTTACTGTGACTGTTGCTGGGGTTGCAACTATCACAACATCAAATGATAATTTTGCACCATTTATGCAATTCGCTTTGGTATTGCCAATAATCGTAATTGTAGTCATATATCGAAGAAAACGCAACTAGATTGAGACGATCGATTGTCATAATAAATAATTAATTAGACATCATTTTAATTCGAACTGTAGTATAAATATCACCATTGAGAAAATTATTCTCTGACCATTTGAGCAGGTCAAACTATGCTCTATCCATATTCTACCGATACTCTAGGGAATTATATAAATTTGAATAATGGATCCCACAGGACAAGGATTTCAAATTTCTTTAAACCTTGAACAAAATGAAAAATGAACTGATCAATTGGACCTAACAGGTACGACTACATTGTCCCGAGCTTTTGAGGAATGCCCTAGATTAAGTACTAAAGGTAATTTGAATTCATGGAATGTATCTGGAATAAAAAATTTGTCAAGAATGTTCAGATATTCCTCTTTCAACCAACCCATTGGAGATTGGGATGTGTCCAGTGTTACAGATATGAGCGGAATGTTCTATTACGCAACTTCATTCAATCAACTCATTAGTAATTGGAATGTATCCAGTGTTAGTGATATGAGCTTGATGTTCGGAGGAGCCTACAACTTCAATCAACCCATTGGGGATTGGGATGTTTCTAGTGTTACTGAAATGATTTCGATGTTCGAAGGTGCTGTCAAATTCAATCAATCCATTGATATTTGGGATGTGTCAAGTGTTACTGATATGAATTCTATGTTTTCACATACTCGCTACTTCAATCAACCTATTGGTAATTGGGATTTGTCAAATGTTACTAGTATGAAAGGCATGTTCCTTGGTATGACTTTATCAACTGTAAATTATGATAATTTGTTAAAAGGTTGGGCTACATTATCTTTACAACACAATGTAATCTTTGATGGTGGAAATTCCAGATATAACAATTACTCTGCAAGACAGCATATCATTGACGAGTTTGGTTGGATGATGACGGATGGTGGATACGTTTTGACTTCAGAATAAAATATAATTATTTCAGTATTTTTGGTCTCAATAGTTACTGTCTATATTATTAAGAGATTCAGAAAAAATAAATCTGTCATTTGATATCATAGAATAGAATTCAGATTTATACAATGAAAAATAGCTTATTTTTGCATGCATCTGAAGTTAGCAATATATACTTTGTTTTGCGATCGGAAAATAATAAAATAGCACGGGGTGGATTCGAACCGACCGATCTTTGGGTTATGAGCCCAACGAGTTAAGATTTAAATATAATCCATAAGGATATTGATGAATAAGAAAATAATTAAATAAAATACTCCTCATAATATTTTATGCAACATATAATCTCCCAATATAAAATGTTGACTTACCAAGTATTAAACAATAATAATAAAGAGCTTGGAACAGCAATTCTTATTCGAGATAATTTATTATTAACCTCATATCATGTTGTGGCATCAACTGGATTATATTTTATATCTCATGAAAAATTTTCAGAAAATGAGTTTCTGATGGGACGAGTGATCAAACATGATAAAACCAAAGACTTAGCATTAATGGCAATAGAAGGGGATTTAACCAAGTTAGTCAGTAATGCACCTCCAAAAATTAATATAAATTCATGTGATTTAGGGCTCCAAATATCGTGGCTTGGATATCCTTTATTGCCAGGTGAGAGGGAGAACAAAAATCTAAGGCTTGGTATGGGTTATATTAGTTCAAGAATGAAGAATTATTCTGATAAAGATCTTGATGTAAAAATTTATGAAATAGATGGATCAATAAATTCTGGTCATAGTGGTGGACCTGTTTATGAACTAGAGCATGGAGAGTTAATTGGTGTCATCATGGCTAATGTTGGAAGTATGAATGAATTAAGTTTAATTAATCAAGAAATATTGAATATTTTACAAGATGTCACACCTCCACTAACAATCATGATACAACAACCAAATACTTCAGTTATGTCGGGTGGTGCACCGATGGGTTGGGCCAATTTAACTCTAAGAGACAAAGAAATGCTTGATAAGTTACTCTATAGGTATAATGAAATGTTTAAAAGATATAATTTGGACATTGATGTTAATAAATTAAAAACCTCTGATGTATCTTTTAATTTTACCCCTTCAATGTCTCAGCTATTATCACTAAATGCGTTGTATGAATTACTTGCCAATGTATTGAGTGGATTACAAAAGTCTTACCAAATGGGAGTTGGAATATGTGTTTCAGGAAACGAAATATTACAATTTTTAGATCAATAGAATGGTTCCACATAATACAACGAATGAATACTAATAATATTTGGAGACTCATTTCTGATTACTTCGGGTAACTATCATATGTAAAATTTAAAATTAATTAGATAATAATATTTAATTCAATGTGAAGATCCTGATGCTACCAACAATCATTAGCGATGATTATGTCCTAATACAAGAGGAATGTAATATTTATTTGTGAACCTAATCTCAAAATGAAACCTTTTTTTGGGAAAAATTAGGGGACATAACTCATTTCTTTTAAGTGATTGATGTGATTTTGATTTGTTCATAACTAATTTGATGGTTGCACCGCTTTGCAATTGCAGGACCATCGATAAAATGAATATCGTATCACGAGTACGAATTTAGCACGGTAGAGTAGCGGTTAAAATATGCAGTTGTAGGCTGTCTATTGCTGAAACTCGTTGGGCTCATAACCCAAAGATCGGTCGGTTCGAATCCACCCCGTGCTATTTTTTTTATGTTATTTTTTAATCAAATAAGAATTACAATTTGACAATACCAAAATATTAGAAATCAAGTTAAGGATGTATGGATCGAATATATATAAAACTACCAAAAATAACCCGAATATCGCATTAATAATGCGAAAAATTATTGAGGTAGAGTAGCGGTTACAATTTTCGGATGTGTTCCGGATGTTGCTGAAACTCGTTGGGCTCATAACCCAAAGAACGGACGGTTCGGATCCTCCCGGTGCTACCTTTTTTTTCCCAAAATTTAAAATGAATAACTAAAGTAAATTTCAGTCTGAAATAAATACGTAAGAATCAAAATAAACCTCATTTTGAAAATTTTTCAATACAATTACTTTAATTAACATAAATTATCATGCCAATTCAGTCAATAGATAATGTATTGAAAACAAATAAACAGTTATCTCATTCAAAGCTTCAAATGGAGATTAATACGGTACCTATGACATCAGAAGCGGACAGATGCTTATTGAAATGAAAGATATAGATGTGTAAACAAATTTATCTACAAATTCAATAAAAAATGGATTCATTGTTGAATAATTATTAAATTTATTACATTATTTTAAAATATGGAAAGTTAGTAATTAAGAAAAATATAATGCTATACAGATAATGTAGTGGTTATATTTAAATAATCCGTACAAATTTACGTAATACTTAAGAAAGTAATCAAGTATGGGCTAGACCATAGTTTATATAAGTATCTAGGTTAGATTAATTATCCACTAAGAGTCATTACTAACCTTATTAGGAGTGAAATATGTTGACAATACATTTAAAGAAAAAGATTTGGGAACCAGCAAATAAATATGATATTGAAGATGTCTTATCCAAATATAATCAAATTAAAGATTTTAAGAAAGAAAAACTAATCTGTTCAGTGTGTGGTAATAAGGTGACTTTCAACAACTTAGGAACTGCATTTGAAGATAAAAATGCCTCTGTTGTTTATTTGGTATGCCGGGCTCCTATTTGTATCAGGACCTATATAAACCAAAGAACTATGAATTATCATTAATTACAATGGGGGAATAATAAATAAGTGATCCTGGAACATTTGCAAGTATTGTTTCCTTAAGCCAATCAATTTTCGCATTATTCAAAAAATTAATAATTAGACCGTTAGTTCGTACTTACAAATTCTTTAGAAAACGAAAATGGTTTAATGAAGTCTGGTATCCTATCACTGCAAAATTGAATGACAAAATTTGTGAGTTTTTCTCTGAGGATGCGCTTGATGAAATGCCAGATATAGACTTGAAACAAGCAAAAGGGAAAACTAAAAGTAGTGTGATCTTAGGACAAGAAGTGTATGTATATGCAGATTTTTCAGAGTTGAAAGGAGAAAAAATGGATGACGCTCTAATGCAAAACGTGTTAGCTGTATTAAAAGGGAAAAGGACAGAATCAATCTCGAAACACTTCCCTCATGAATTAAGAGAAGCAGTAGATGAGATTTCAGAGAGAGAAATTTTAAATGATATGGATAATTCACTACTCCAGTATGATCGAGAGAAATCAGAGACAGAGAGAAAACATCAAAAGATGATAGAAGATTTATTTTATGACGGATCAATAAAACCATTCTTCAAGAAAATTAAAAAAGACTTTGGAGATAGAAAGCCAGATACTAGAACCAGAGAACAAGTTGAAGCGATATTCAAAAATAAATATGAAAAATATTTAAATAAGTATGGGGGAGTGATTTATCAAGTTTCACAAAACCAACTAAAATTGATCGATAAGGGGTTACCATTTTGGTTCATACCTTCTAAGCCATGTATGATTTGGCCGAAAAAAGCACATGATTGGAAAATCTTTTTTTTGCTCGATACTACCTTTGAGATAACTAGAGTTGGATTTATAGTGAAGTTAGATAAAGTGAAATTTGGGAAATTCAGAACAGCAAAACGTGATTCATTTATACTTGATGGATATTCCACTAAACAAGTTATTAAGTTGTATACTGACTGGGTTAAAGGGATAGGGGGTGATAAACAGAAAGGAAGGAAATCAGGAAGCAGTTTAGATGTTATTTGCATTATATTTAAAGATCTTCTAAATTATAATAGTATTAATTATGAAAGCAAAGAACTAAAAATATCGTTATATAAGATCATATCTATCAAAGAAACTAGAGTTTTATATCAAAAATACACTGAAAAAGTATGATGTACAAAGAATAATATTATTAATTTTGAAATATCTCAAGTAAATTTCCCCTTTATCAATATGGATTGCACAGATCATAAAACTGCAATTTTTTTATTAGTGATCTCCAAACTGAGGTTAAAGAGGACGATATTTATATTACAACTTCACATATTAACATGAAATGTCAGATAGGCTGGAAGGTTATAAAATTGAAATAATATACAATGATGATCCTCAGTTAAAAGAAGATGGACAGCCCTTTAAACATCCAAAACAATATATTGCACATGCTCCAGCTATTGAGGGAAGTAAAGTATTCGCCTCTTCGCCCGAAGAGGTTTTAAATAAAATTATTGTATTTCTTGATAGTAGGGCACGTGAATTTTTTAGACAAAATCTTATCACATTGAAAAGAGTGATTGATGAGGAAGGAGAAGATGAAGACCGAGAAGTAGTTATTTCGGAAGGAGAAGTTATAGGGATATACGATAAACCTAATCAGGCCAGAGATAGAGGTCAAGAAGATGATCTTGTCGGGAAAAAATCCTAGTGACCTCTCTATCATATAACACCAGATGGATAAAATTTTCATATGCAAATCTAGTAAAAGAAGGGTTGATTGACGTTTGAAAATCTGAAGTAATTTTATCGGCTGATTATTATTATTTTGCATTATCACTCTCCTAAAATAAATTACAATTCACCTAAAATCCTGGGGGA
>JAAFKL010000247.1 GCA_021399405.1 Candidatus Heimdallarchaeota archaeon
AGCAATTCCAGATTGCAGATTTTCTTCAAATAAATTGCAAGTAATCTCATCTGTTGTTGAACCTCCAGAAATTGTTAATCCATTACCTCCATTTGAAATGAAATTGTTGTGTATTTTATTGTCTTCACCACCAGCTAGATTTATACCTGTATTTGCTGACCTATCAATAAAATTGTATTCTATATTATTTTCAAAGGCATTACCCAAATCAATTCCCGCATCTTCATTATCAGTTATCCTATTGTTAGTGATATTATTTCGTTCTCCGGGAAAGAGCGAGACTCCAACTATATTACTAACGATATCATTCTCAATAATTAAATTGCTCATTGAGCTAGCGATCTCTATTCCTGCAGCATTTTTTGATAAATTATTTTGTTGAATTAAATTATTATGCGCTTCTCCCAACCAAATTCCACTAGCACCGTTTAAACTAACAAAATTCGACTTAAAAATGTTGGAATTTGAGAATTCAAAACGGACACCATGATCTGAGTTATCCAAGATTGTGTTGTTTATCCATAAATTATTGGTTGATGTATAACTCCCCACACCCTCAAAACCATTTGAGCTAATAAAATTATTATTAAATTGTATATTTGACGTTTGATAGAGGTTTATTCCCCAATTAAAATTATTGCTTACCACATTATATCGGAATATGATGTTTTCAGAATTTGAGATTTGAATTCCGTTGTCATTAGCTTCAGTAATAATATTGTCCTCGATCAGCCCATTTTGGACATTATTAAACCGAATTCCATATTGATTATCTGCATTATCACCTAATAACAAATTATCTCTAATGATAAAATAAACATCGGTATCAGAAATGAAAATTAAATCATCTTCCGAGTTTGTAATCTCATATCCTTCAATTCTGTAGGGATCTTCTTGGGTTCCAGATCCAGGAAAATTAAAGTTAGCAAAATCATCATTGGACCATATATGAATCTGCTCCATGGGAGTATAATTTTCATTTTGGCCTAGATATACTCTGTCAAGAGATGTTTGATTCAATTTTGGATTACCAATAATTGATATTGGAAGTAAAATTAGATTAAATACTAGAAAAACTACACTAAGTTTTAGACCAATTTTCCCCATGAATAATCCCAATTTGATATTCAGAAAGTGATATTTATACTTTGTTCATTCCTTGATCAAATTATTAAATTTCGTATTTGAAGAATCGAGTTTACTCATACTCCGTGATTTTCTGGGAGAGAAGATAGCAAAGCTTTGGTTTGAAAATCCTGATAACTTAATCCACTTAATTTCCAAGCATCAATTGCTTTCATGTTACCTTTTTTGTATTGTTTTATTGCTAAATTTGCGATCCCATCTACCAGTATTTCATCCAATAGATCATGAATTAAATCCAGCACATCTGCTTGTGCAGCGTCAGCAATGGTTAACAGGGTATTGTTTGTTTCTTCTGTGATAGTTACAGTATACTTTGGCATTTTGGTTCCTCAATAGCAATAAAATGTTCTACAACATTTGTTCACCAATAAATTAATAGAAGTATTGCTTGCTAGAGACAAAATTGCCTCAATTGTAAAATTTGATTGATTTGATTCAATTTAAAGTAATTACGCTGCTGAATTAACCTTTGATATTCCCTATAGGTAGTAATTTCACAACAGGTTTAGATAGATTTCCATCATTTGCGGCAGAAACTACGTCATCAAGATCTTTGTATGCAAATCCAGCTTCCTCAGATAGTCCTTTCATCGAAGCACCTCTGACATAGATTCCCTTCTTTGACATTTGTTCTAACAGAGTCTTTCCATCAATTTGTTTTTTAGCTTTAGTTCGACTCATAGTCCTTCCAGAACCGTGTGCAGAACTACCGAATGCTTGATGCATGGAAGCTTCAGTTCCAGCTAAAATATATGAACCTGTTTCCATTGACCCCCCAATGATTACTGGTTGACCAAATTTCTGATACTTTGGTGCTAGATCTGGGTGATTAGGTGCAAAAGCTCGAGTAGCACCTTTACGGTGAACTAAAACTTTTTGTTTTTTACCATCAACCATATGATCCTCAAATTTAGCAATGTTGTGACATACATCATAAGTAAGATTCATTCCTAGATCCTCTGGGGATTGATTAAATACTTTGGAAAATACCTTTCTTGTATTGTACATAATTACCGAACGGTTTGCGAATGCAAGGTTGGCAGCACAAGCCATAGAGGCGAAGTATTCCTCACCTTCCTTTGAGTGAATAGGTGCAGCAGCTAACTCTTTATCTCTAATCTTAATACCATACTTAGGCATAACATCTAAAAATTTCTGTAAGTATTCTGAAGCAACTTGATGCCCAAAACCCCTAGATCCACAGTGAACCATAATCACAACTTGATTTTCTTTTGTGATTCCAAATGCTTCAGCCGTCTCTTGATCATAAACATTTTCAGGCTTGACAACTTGAATTTCTGCAAAATGGTTACCACTTCCAAGTGTGCCAATCTGGTTTTTACCTCTGTTCCTTGCTTTTTCAGAAATTAATTCAGGTCTTGCACCTTTTATCTGACCTTGTTCTTCCATAAATCGCTTATCTTCAGACCATCCCATCCCTTCATCAATTACCCAATCTACACCACCCGACATGACATCATCTAATTGATGGGTTTGAAGTCTTATTGGTCCTTTTCTACCAACTCCGGTTGGGATTGCCAAGAACATCTCATCCACTAATTCTTTTAGCTTTGGTTTGACTTCATCCAAAGTTAAATTTGTTTGAATCAGCCTCATTCCGCAGTTAATATCGAAACCAATACCTCCTGGAGATATGACACCTTCTTCGAGGTCCATAGCGGCCACTCCGCCTATAGGGAAGCCGTAACCCCAGTGCCCATCGGGCATTATTGAAACTTTCTTGACTAGGCCCGGTAAACTCGCAACATTGATTCCTTGATTTACAACACCATCATCGAGGGATGCAAATAAAGCATCATTCGAATAAATGTGTACAGGGACATTCATATCATCTTTTGCGGGAATTTCCCATACATTATTCGAAATTTTTGTAGCTAAATTTTTCATACTCATAGGGTGTCCTATGTGGGACTAATAATAATATATATGAAAGAAACAATGGAAATTAGTAGATTATTAATTTTCGGTGATATCGATCTCATCAAATGAATAATCCAAACGGTTCGATCGATTAATCCGATCTGTATTCTGGAATTAATTTCATTCGTCTCAAATTTGCTAAATATTCCATTATTTGCTTCTTATCATTATTCTGCCCTATTGAAGACCCTAGTGCCATAATAAGGATTACATTATCTTGAAGAAATTCATTGCTAACAATTAAACCATCTTTAAATTTAAAACTGGCAAACACTTGAATCAATTGCTTTACGTTTCCAGTTGTTGGAAATCCTAAAAATTTTCCATTTTCAATAAATGACAGGGTTGTATCTGCCTGTACCATAAATTCGTCCAAATTTACCATTAATTTACGAATCCTGATCTCATCATATTTCAAGGATTTGAGATGCATTTGCATTCTAGTTTTATGTCCCTCTTGGCCTTTCTCTGACAAAACTTCGGAATCAAGTCGTTCGATTTCCCGATTCATTGAATTATGATAACTTTCATTTTCATAATCTGGATGAATAATCTCATCCAAGATTTCGAATTTTCTATCTACAATCACATCATTTAGGAACATCAGAGCTCTTTTCTTATGAAGTTCAATCAAACCTGTTTGTTCTTGAGAATAATTAATCATCCGGCTTATATTGTCAACGAAGTAGTAATTATATCAACTAATCGGTTAGTATTAATCTCCTAATTATATCTGAATAAAATTCATTGTAGATCGTCGATCTTTGACGAGACTTATTTTCAATGGTTCAAGCAATTCGATTGGTTGGTAGTCTAAAATTACCTAATATTATTTAGGTTTCAATGTAGTGTAAAATGTATTCTCCATCTAAAATATTTTTAACAATCTATTGCAATAGTATTTTATTTATCTTCAAAGGCTAAGATAAAACACAATATTTTCCAATATTCAAAGCATTTTACAACAAAATATATTTTGAAGTGATTTAGGGGGTCTGATAAGATATTTATTTCAATATTCATATTCTTCATTTATCATCAAATTGGGGGCTTTTTATCAAAGATTGAGTGAAATGTGCAATTTCAAAGTGTGAACTCTAACATTCGTTTATCGTTGTCCGAAACCCTTTTATTCGAGTGGTTCAAAAACAACATGCTAAAAGACTTCAACTTCACAATAACGGCAAACTGAGTAATTGTAGAATCACATGTATCGGTAAGCAGTTCATTGTGTGGAAGTTAATAATGCAAAGGAGAAACATCAAACAATGGTAGACCTACTAGTACAATCGAAAGTAAGAGCATACATCAAAAAGAAAGGACTTAACACGGGCGGAGACGCTCTGGATGCACTCGATAAATCCTTCTCAGGCGCACTTGACAAAGCAATTTCACGTGCAAAAGGTAACGATCGTAAGACGTTAATGGCCAGAGATTGCTAAATACTGATTTTGAAAAAAAATCAAATCTTCAGTCATAAAATCAAAGCATACTAAATCTTAACAAAATAATTTTCATAATCTGTTTAATTTTACATTTCAATGATCATCTAGAATCATCTTTGTCATTAAATTTAGTAAATATTAAATAATTATTGTTTGCAAATCTAATTATCCTATAATTGGCAAATACATATAATTGAATAATTTTCAATCATTATTTACACGAATAACCATATATATTTTACACAAATTACACAAAATAGTTGTAAAAACAAAATATATCTTAATTTCATATTATTAATCAAAAATTACCCCGTTCAACTGAATTAAAGTGGTTAATTATTTCATAAATTTGCAATTTATGGGATAATTTTAAATAAATTCTCCGATGGTGGTAATCGTAACACAGGATTCAATAAAAAATGAGGTTTAAATGGATTATTAGCATAATTTTAATTTTGATTTTGGCTACAACCCTAAGTAAGGGGTTATCAAACACTTTTGAGGATATAACTAAAAATGACAATATATCTGAAAATAATGATGGTTATGGTGTTTCAAATTTAGATTCAATATCATTAGATCAGACTATTAGCATTCCAAGAATTTCAGATTCTAAAGTAGTAATCGATGGTATAATTTCCCAAAATGAATATGGAACATCATTTGAACATAATTTACGATCAATATTAATCAATTGGGAACATAACGCAGAAAATCTCGCCATTGGAATTGTCGCTCCAAGTACTGGCTGGGTAGCATGGGGTGCAGGAGCTAATATGAGTTATACAAATATCATTATGGGCGGAATTACTGGTAGTTCAGTATACTGTCTTGACATGAATGGAGTAGGGTATACAATACCCGACAATGATACAGACAGTGGAGGAACAGACGACATCATAGAATGTGAATCAACTGAAGATCTTGATTCAACAACATTAGAATTTATCATTCCTCTAAATTCGGGTGACATTTTAGACCCAGGAATGGATATTGGTACAGTAATTGAGATGTTCTTTGCATTTTCAATTTCAGGAAGCGATAATCTACTATCAGATCATGGTGGTCCTGCCGGTCGTACCGAATTGATCTCCGTTCAATTGGATCCTCTTGAGTTTGTTCCAAAACCTGAAATAGGCGATTTTGACAGATCAATACCTTTAGTTGAAGATTCTTCTGTTGTACTTGACGGTGAGATCGGAATGTTTGAATACGGTCGTTCTTTTACAGACCCATTAACAGGAATTGAGGTTCATTGGGAACACAATGAGATTGATTTTACAGTCGGATTGGTCTCTCCGGGAACAGGATGGGTCTCATTGGGAATTGGTCCCAACATGGCAGATTCATCAATGTATATGGGTGGTTTAGAAAATGGGGCGACTTATTGTTATGATCTAAATGGATTGGATGATTGGTTACATGAAGAAGATCTCAATGACAATGGCGAAAATGACATTTTAGAATGTGTGGCTTCAGAAAATGGAGGACAAACTATGCTTGAGTTCAAGCTCCCGTTAAACACATCAGACGAATTGGATAGTGACATGGAAAGTTTAGGAATTTACGATATGTTCCTAGGATATCAGGCTTCAATCGACACTATAACGGAGATTCATACTGGGCATTCAGACGTTTTCAAAGTACTTGTTATGCCTGAAGCAGATAATTATGAAACATTTATAGATTTAGAGTCAGAAGTTGAAGCAGATTTCAATCAAACATTGTATTTTGAGATCGAATTGACTAATGTGAATGGAACACTTCTTGCAAATATCCCCGTTTTATTTTATCGACAAACCCAATTCGGTATTGTAATTTTCGACTCAAAAATTACTAATAGTGAAGGAAAAGCGAACGCTAGTTATACAAATCCTCACCTATTGTATGATCACACATTTGGAGCTAAATCTCTCGAATTTGTAAATGTTACTCAAGATGGAAATTTGTATACCTACCTAAGCAGTGGAAATGAACAGGTAATCAATTTTAATGAAAAAATCGAACACGATCAACGTGCTGAAAATATACGATTAACAAGAATAGGTTTACTAGTAGCATTTTGGGTGGTAGGAATTATTATCTGGGGTGGTTTTGGATATACCTTCTATCAAATGTATCAGATATTCAAAGGACGAAATGAAGAAATAGTGGAAAATGTGGCACCAGAGGGAGATGAAAATCTAAATGGAGGTAATCCAGAATGAGTGATGAAGAAGTTTCTAATCCAAGTAGAAGAAAATTTTTGAAATTAGGTGTGTACACTGCTATGGGTGCTGCCGCAGTTATAGGTGGAGGTGCGATATTGAGTAAAAATGATCTACTTCCAAGCGTCGAATCAGATATCCCAGACATATCTGATCCAAATATCCCAGATGATCCTAATAAACATTGGGGATTCGTAATTGATCTATCAAAATGTGATGCTTGTGAATCTCAAAGTGTTCCCGAGGATGATCCAACTGGAGAAAAACCAAGATGTTCATACGCCTGTAGGAAATATCACAATTTTCTAGGTGCAAATCCACCTCAATATTGGATTCGGGTTTACCAACTCACAGGTTCGGAAGGTGTTGAGAAATTCAATTTTCCAAAACCCTGCCAGAATTGTCAAGATGCACCATGTAAACGAGTGTGTCCCACTGGGGCAACATTCCAAAGAAAAGATGGTACAGTATTAATTAACCAGGATATATGCATTGGATGTAGGATTTGTATGGCTGCGTGTCCTTATGAAACAAGATTTTTCTGGTACAATGATCCACCTAAACAAAAACATGTAATGTCAGATCACCAATATCCTGAGCATTCTATCAATCATCAAAAAGGTACAGTATCAAAATGTGATTTATGTGTTCATCAAGCATACAATAATCAATTACCTCATTGTGTGTCGGCCTGTCCTCAAGGTGCACTATATTTTGGCGATTTTAATGAGGACATTGTATCAAATGGTCGTGAAAGGGTTGGTTTCCATGAATCATTAAATGCACGATCAGGATACAGATATAAAGAGGATGAAGGGACTAAAACATCGGTATACTATTTACCGATGATTAAGGATTAAGGAGGATCGTAAAATGAAATACATTAATTTTAAAATAAATAAAAAAATCAACAATTTTGGAGGTTTGACCTATGAGTAGTGAAGCAAAACGTATACAAGACGATTTACTCGCACCAATGCTAACAACTACACGATCATATTGGGTTATGGTTGGTATTTCGACTAGCATTGTTGTTTTAGGAATAATTGCTTGGCTTTATCAAGTAATTGAAGGGCTGGGCGTAACAGGTTTATCTCAACGAGTATTTTGGGGATTATATATTTCGAACTTTATATTCTTTATCGGAATATCATATTCGGGTACACTAATTTCTGCTATATTAAGACTTACTGGAGCAGGTTGGAGAACACCATTAACGAGGATGGCGGAGCAAATAACAGTAATAGGGATAATCGTTGGCTTCTCGATGATCTTATTTGATATGGGAAGGACAGATCGTGTTTTCCTAGTCCCATATGCATCTAGGTTACAATCTCCATTATTTTGGGATATGCTGTCTGTTTCAACTTATTTAATGGGTTCGTTAATATTTTTCTACTTACCATTAATTCCAGATATGGGATTACTTAGAGATTATTTCAGTGAAAGAGATCAGGGAAGTAGAATTACTCGTCTTCGAGTGAAATTTTATTCGATTCTTGCAATAGGTTGGAAGGGAACACCCAGCCAGAAAAAAGCGTTAGATAAGGCAATTGGTTTTATGTCTGTAATACTCATTCCAATTGCAATTATGTGTCATACTGTAATCGCATTTATTTTTGCCATGACTTGGAGAGTGGGATGGCACAGTACCATCTTTGGTCCTTACTTTGTCGTAGCAGCAATATTCTCTGGGACAGCTGCAATAATTATTGTGATGACAATCTTGAGGAAAATTTACAATCTTCAAGAATACATTACCTTTAGACATTACCGTAACATGGCATATGTTCTTTTCTTATTATTGGGTGGATATCTCTACTTTACAATAACAGAATATTTCACAACCGCATATAGAGCAGGAGTTCATGATATGGAACTATTAGAAGAGATGTTCTATGGTCGGTATGCATTGTATTTTTGGTTTTTCATTATAATAGGAATGATGATACCTGGATTGTTGCTTTTGATTGCTAGTTGGAAATATGAAAGTGAAAAATCAGTTAATGCCATATTTTCTGCCTCAGTAATGATTGTTATCGGTATGTGGGTTAAGCGTTATATCATTATTATTCCTGCGCTAGCTAGGCCGTTTGTAGAACAAGAATGGTCAACATACACACCTACTTGGGTAGAATGGGCTATAACTGCCGCTGGTGCGGCTGGCTTTATACTTGCTTTTGCAATATTTACCAAGATTTTTCCACTCATTTCAATTTGGGAGGTCCAAGAGGAGTACGAAAAGGAACATATCACCAAAATAAGTACGATTCTTAAAACTGGTAAACTAACAAATGAAGAAGAATGATGAATGAAAAAATATTAGTTGTGGGTGCAACAGGATATATTGGCTCTCGACTAGTATTGGTTCTCCTTCAACGAGGATATCAAGTTAGAGTTACTTACAGAGACATTAAAAAATTAAAGAATAAAATTTGGTATGAACATCATAATCTTGAAATGGTATATGCAGATGTTTACAATCAATTAACAATAATCAAAGCCTGCGAAAACATCACTGTTGTTTATTATTTGGTACATAGTATGAATCCTGACAAAAAGGATTTTGCAAAATGGGATAGAATTGCAACTAGAAACATTGGAATTGCAACATTAAAAAATTCAGTGAGGAGAATAATATATTTAGGAGGATTAACTACAAAATCTAAAGATGTGAGTAAACATCTGAGATCAAGGACACAAGTGGGAAAATTACTCCAAGGTGGTAAAGTACCAACAACCGTATTACAGGCTGCAATGATTATAGGGTCGGGGAGTGTATCTTTTGAAATGTTGCGGTATTTAGTAGATCGACTTCCTATCATGATCACACCCAAATGGGTGAATACATTAAATCAACCAATTGCGATATCAAATGTAATTGAATATCTTGTTGGATGTCTAAGAAATGAAAAAACCACTGGCAAAACATTTG
Source organism: Candidatus Heimdallarchaeota archaeon (assembly GCA_021399405.1). Next base: position 9,675 of record JAAFKL010000247.1, read on the forward strand.
ATATTGGGGGTCCCGACGTTCTTAATTATAAACAACTCATCAATATTTATGCACAAGAAGCCCGTCTTATGAAGAGAATGATAATTACACTTCCAATCAACGATCCTCGCAAATCAAGTGCATATTTTATCAGTAGACTTATACCAATTGATTCTTCCGTTATCCATCCTTTGATTGAAAGTTTGCGTAATGAAGTAATTTGCGAAGATAATGATATTTCTAATTTTGTACCAGAAATATTAATCTCCGCAAAAGAAGCAATTCGAAGGGCGGTTGCAGAGTCAAAACAAGCTATACTCCACAATTCTCTGCAGTTAGCCGGATGGGTTCCCCCGATAGAATGGAGTCAACTAGGTGATCCAGAATGGAGTGGTGGTTCACAATTCTACGATCGTAGAGCTGCAGTGGTAAAAGGCGATATTGATGAATTATGGAGTGCAATTGAGAGTATTGGTGGCACAAATGGATGGTATCACGGGAATACTTTGTGGAAGATAAGGGGTAAGATTGATCAAATTGTAGGTGGTCCTGGAATACGTAGGGGGAGAAAACATCCAACTTTGTTAAAACAAAGAGATATCCTGGATTGTTGGCGTGTTAGAAGAATTATCAAAAATAGAGAATTATTATTAAGTGCTGAAATGAAACTTCCAGGTCATGCTACCCTGAATTTTAAAATTCAACCTGTGGATGAAAATACATCAATCATTGAACAAATCGCATATTTTGTCCCTCACGGTCTATGGGGTTTTCTATACTGGCAATTTATTATTCCATTTCACACATATATCTTCCATGGGATGATTAAAGGAATAGTCAAAGAAGCAAACAATAAGATAATTTACGGTCCTAAATTTTTGAAGAAAAATGTGATAATTTAATATATTCTTACTTGGCAGTTTATCTAGTTACAAGTATTTCTTTTTCTTCTTCTGATTTATTATCGCTTAAATATGAATCAATTGCAATAGCTGCTTTTCTAGCCTGATCCATAGCCTCAATAGCAGTTCTAGGGCCAGATACAGCATCACCTGCGGCAAAAACACCTGGAATATTTGTTTCCCAATGACCTTCACCAACATCAAATGTATTCCATCTGTCCAAATCAAATCCTATTTCCTTGATTTTCTTGTACTCAGGTTCTTGACTAATGGCTTGGATCACCGTATCAACTTCAACATAATATTCAGAACCTTCAATTTCTTCTGGTCTTCTACGTCCACTGTCATCAGGTTCCCCGAGTTTCATTTTAATTAATTTTACTTGTGATACTTTGCCTTGCGCGCCAACAATTTCAACTGGATTTGTAAGAAAGTTAATTGGAATACCTTCATTATCAGTTTCGTGAATTTCTTCTTTTGTTGCGGGCATTTCTTCTTTAGATCTTCGATATACAATATAGGCTTCGGAACCCAATCGATTAGCAACCCTTACTGCATCAATAGCAACATCACCACCACCAATCACCATAACTTTTTTGCCAATTTGTGGATTTTTTCCAATTGCTACATCTTTTAAGAATTGAATTGCGTGAATATTACCTTCTAGAGCTTCTCCAGGGATCCCCATAAATTTTGGTTTATGAGCACCAATAGTAAGTAATATTGAATTGTAACCTCGATTAAACAAATCATCATGATCGAAATCTATCCCAAAGGCATTATCAGTAATGAATACTACTCCAAATTTCTCTAGATCAATAATTTCAGTATGAAGTAATTCATTATTTAGCCTGTATTCTGGAATTCCCACTGCAAGCATTCCGCCCATTATATCCAATTTTTCAAATACAGTAACTGCATGTCCTTTTTTGGCTAAATCATAGGCAGCAGTCAATCCAGCAGGTCCAGATCCAATAATTGCAATCATTTTACCAGTGAGCGGTTCACGTTCATAAAAAGATGCAGGTTTTTCATAGTTATCAGCTAGGTAACGTTTAATATTTAATATTTGTAAAGGATCGCCCTTCTTTCCAATTAAACAGGCATCTTGACAAAAAGCAGGACAAATACGATTAAATGAGGAAGGAATGCAGTAAAAATCATTAACTATATCCGCTGCACTTTGAAAATCACCTTCTTTAAGGTTATCTACAACACCTCTAATATCAAATCCACTGGGACAAGCTTCAACACATTTTGGTTTTCTACAACTTATGCACCGATCAACCTCTTCTTCTATTTCCTTTTGAGAAATATAACCAAGATTAACTTCATCCATGTTACCGATTCTCAAATAAACTGGAAGATGATGGGCTGGAATTGCTTCCCTGCGACGCTTCTTTTTTTCAGGCTTGGTCTTAGTACTCATAAGCTGTAGCTCCAGTATACTTTAGATAGTAAT
>JAAFKL010000248.1 GCA_021399405.1 Candidatus Heimdallarchaeota archaeon
ATGTCCCCTGCAACCATCATTACATCAAAATTATCAACGATGCCCTCCGTCATCAATCTTGCCAAACTATCAACATCATCATGGATGTCTGATATTGCTATAATCCTCAAACTAATTGAATCTTTGATGGGATATTATTAAGGTTCATCATAGAAGAAGTTGCAATATATTTCCTAATGAACTAAAAGTCTTTTATTTTCATCGAAGGTAAATCCTTCCGCTAAACCCTAATACAAAAATAACCTGTAAAAAAGAGAATACCAAATTGAGATGAAATTACAAGTAATTAATATTAGGGCAAAAGGTACTTGACAATATTAGAGAACTAAATTAATATTAAGACCTCTAAATATGATTTCAAAATCGAATAATTTTTGCTTCTAAACCAGTCTTTATATATAATTAGTTGTATTGTAATTTAATCAAATTTAGATCTCTAAATTTACTACAAAAGTGATAAATATGTGGCTCAATTCAGTTCGAAGTATGATTGATAATAAACCTCTATCTCCAGTAGAATTACTAGTATTAGCAACTGCATCAGATCAGGCAATGAATGCTTCACAGCTCATGGATAAACTTAACAGTTCCACACTCATGTGGCAGGGAGCTGCTGGGACATTATACCCAATTTTACACCGTCTGAATAAACGCGGATTACTATTCAAATCTGGAGCTAGGGGAACTGATTTCAGTAGAACTGATACTGGTCGCCGTATACTCAGCCACTCTCTCAATCCAATTAAATCTCAGATGAAAGAAACAAATAATTACTATTTGACCATTCTAGAGCTTGTAATCTCAATGAAATCAAGCCCCATAGGTTTACATGATTTCATGGCGGATATTGAAAAAGAAGGCACTGCATTTTTGGAGGAAATTCGGAGATTGAAAGAAGTTGCAATATCTATCCCTGATGATTCGGTGGAGGTAAAAATAGATTTTGATTAAATTTGATCCCTAACAATAGGAGAAATAAATATGCGAAAACATAGAACAAAACAAAGAAGCTTTGGTCACTTTCAAGGGATACGACGAGCACCAGTCCTTGGTGGCCATTGGAGACTAAGACAACTAAGACAATTTAATTTTGGATATCAGTATGTAGAAAATGATAAATTTTTGCGTTTGGTTGTTCCACTACCCGGATTGGATAAAGATAGTTTGAAAGTTCGGGCTAAACCCGATATTGTGACAATCAGTGCCACAGTAAAGGAGGATTTAAAGCAATATTCAGTTAGACCTGAAGATTCCTGGGATATATTATTGGATTATGACATAATCCCGGCTACTTCAAAAGCAAATTACACTGACGGAGTTCTCATAGTGGATTTTGAATTGGCTGCTCCCCCTGAAAAAGTAGATATCAATTACAGTTAAGAGCTTTGAGACAATTAGTCTAGAACACTCAATGCACCCAAAGCTCTATATCACTATATATTACTAAATTTTTTAACCAATTGGAAAGAATATATTATTTAGATTTAATTTATACTAAAATAAAGGCCCTATTATTTCATAATGATATTTCCATCATTTTATTTTCTTATAATTTAATTTGTTATAAATGCTATTTTCTAAATTGATATTTTCTTCCAACATATCCCAGCAAAGCGAAAATAGTTAGAAAGGGGAAAAAATCGAAATCTAATAAAACAGGTTTTGTGAATAGAATCTGACCCCAATCATCAGGATATTCCTCGTATTCAATCGATATTTCACCACTTGTAATAATTATTTTAGCACCATAGAAATTGTCTGTGGTATTTTCATATGTTCCACCCTGACCATTAACTAGAATGAAACCATCCGGGATTTTATTAATATCTTCATTGACAAATATGATATGATTCAGACTTGATTCGCTAGAACTTCCTGATGGAAAAAATCGAGGTGCCCAATCACTAGTGCAAATATTCCCCTGATCTTCGATAGAGTGATCTCCATCAATATGGGATTCTGTTTGGGTGGTCCATCTACAAGAACTACTCCCATAGGAAGTCACATCTTCATTATAAGGATTCCATACTTCCAAGGTGATGGTTAATTCTAAATTGGAATCATTGGCAGAATAGCTGAAAGAGGCATTTTTGAGTTCAGATGTAACAGATATTACACGAGCCTTCAGATCCGCTGCTTCTGGATCAGAAGACATTTCCTGTGCAGAAACTTGAGTCAAAAATGAGCTCAAAATAAATAATACAAGAATTACTTGAATTCGTAATCTCATGATATTATTATGATGAATTTAATATTTAAGCGTGTTTGTTTATACTTTGCACATAGAGTATTTGATTGCATTTAGAAATTTACAAGGTCATTCTTATCACTTAATCTCATATATTATTTCAGATAGTGTCATATTTTTTGCATTTTCTCTTTTCTCCTTTTTATCAGTTTAAGCAATGCAATTATCACTAACAGGTCGAGTAATGAAGCAAATACAATGTTAAATATTTGACCGTTAGGATACTCAGGTCTTATATTGAATACATTGAATCCAACTAATAGCCAGGTTCTACCACTACTTCTAGTTTCTTCATAGGAATATGGGTGAATAATTTTACTACCATAAACAAATTGATCGAGAGTGTGTTGGTGAATATAATTGACAAATGGATCTGTTGGAGTGTATCTATCATAGTCTCTTTTTAGTGAATATTCTAATACGATAGAACTAACAAGAGTTGAAAAATCATCTAAACTATACCCATAATATACATTGGAGACAGTTTGGCTAGATCTAGCGGACCAGAAAATCCCATTCGAATCAATACTAGCATAATATGATAAACCGTCCCTTGGATCTATCACTTCTACTATCTCCAATGTATCAATATTTCGCTTCACAATTTTTTTATCTTGAACAAGATCTTTTTCCCCAATTTCATATGTGTAGAGGTATCCCTCATAGGAATCAATCTTCCAATTTACCACAACATCACTGTCAATATGAACAGATGCTATTGAAAGGGATTCATTCCTCTCTACCACTCCAGAATATTGGTCATCTAATGAGAATGAAATTAGTGATGCTTGGTTGTAGAGACTTTCAACAGTGTAGAATTTGTCTTCATGTTTTGTTAATCCAAAATAATCCTTTTCCAAGTTAAATGGGAGGGAATATTCATTGATTTCTGCAACCTCTTGAAATGCTTCATCTAATTTTACCTCAATTAGCTTATACCTAGTATTATTCTCTTCTGTAGATGAAGTAGTATAATTGTAATAGCGAATGGTCTCGAGCATAATGGCATAGAAAGTATTGTCTATCAATATATAGGTAGCCTCGGAGATTTTCCCCTTAATTGGGTCATCAAATGTTAGTGGTATCAAAAAAGAAGATTCAGAATAATATTCTTCCCCATAAGTATATTTGAATCTTGATATGCTAGTATGATATTTACATTGAAAAGAAGAGCTATAATTAAAGCAATCGTGATGTTCCGATTCTCTTTTTTACTTATTCCATCCATTTACAATAATAACTATTTAGACAATTATATAATGCTAACTAACAATAATTGGGAAATTGAATAGGAGTATTGAAAATGAATTCTGAAAATTGTTTAGAATTAGCACTTAATGAGGTTTAGCTAAAGCATACACTTGGAAAATGATGAGGATAATATATAAAAATGTAAGCCTATTGTAAGCACTGTAGGGGAGTTGCACCCCTGTACACGGCTTTCGAACAGCATGTCATAATGCTATTGCAGGCCGCTGCATAACTACTCTGCCAACAGTGCACGCCTAATTAGCCACCTATTGCAGGCCGCTTTCTCAACGTGTCCCTCAATATTCCCATTTCATTGGAGAGATGATACCACTTCTCACAATCTATATTTAACTACTGAATTGTTTTATTTTATATTATCGATTGTTCCATCTCATCAATGGTGATTATTGAACGAGTAATTTGTAATTTTGTTATTATCTTATTGAGATCCAAAATGACCAATAATCAATTAATTACTAATATGAAGATTTTATTCTGAATAGAATTCATAAGTGACCTCCACCCCCTGTTCTTCAAATCCAAGGGAGGTGTTTACTGAATTTATAGCTATATTATCATCATTAGTTGAGGTTTCAATAAATTTAATTTCAGGATGATTTGTACGTATATATTTGATTAATTCAGATTTTACTTTCTTGCCTACACCCATCCTTCTGAATTCTGGATGTGATCCAGTAAATCTCTGAAATACTCTGTCATCATAATTGTGTGAGAACATTAATTCTGACACTCCGATTACTTTGAACTGGTGGATTGCATAACATATGACAGTCTTTTTTGCATATCGAGTTAGCAATTCCTCTAGATCATGAGCTGTGTGATCTGTATGACTTCGTTCCGAATATCCCTTAGGTTCATCTGCTTTAGCCTGATTGTAAACCTCAATAATTTTTTCATAAACTATGGATGAAGGGTCATCTTCAATAACAACAGAAATATCAATTTTCGGTTCAACACTAGTAGGTTCATTCTTCAAATCATAGACATATGTTTTTCCTGATTCAACAGTAATTCCCTTGTGACCTTTCAGAAAATTCACAGATATTTCATCCTCTGCAAATAAAAATATCATCTTAATGAAACTTGTATTCATAGACTCAAGCATTTTACCTAGAATTGCAGATCCAATTCCCTTTCTGCGATACTTCTCGGAAACATAGATATGAGCATAGCATTCATCTGGAATTGATTGACTCGTGGTCTTGAGTTGTATCATACCATAGCCAGATGCCTGTTCACCATCTATCGCGAGGAAATAGAGATCTGGAGTTGTTAGTTCATGCTTTATACAATCTTCATCAATTTTTTCAAGATCTTTTCTTAGTCCTTTACTATGATCATTGTAATTCTTCGTCATCTCTCCATAGAGTTCACTCCATATTTTGAAATATTTTAAATCAGTATTCTGGTTAAGAATTGTAATTTCCATAAGCCAGATCTAGTATCTAGTTTTTTGAATATTTACCTTATGATCATAAAATTACAAATTTCTTAACTTATTTAGTATCTAGACAAAAGCAGTCCATGAAAGCTCATTTAGTGTCTGAAGGTTCTCTTAGTATACAGACATCATTCCCTGGTTATTCCCGTACACTTGATGATGGTACTACGGTATGGGTTTCTTCAACAGATCAGTTTGCTTCCGGGATGACAAGATTACAGAATTCTGTCAATCAGGTGGAGGAGTTGACATCTCAAGGTATTGATGTCCATGTTTTCCCAGAAGGAGTATTTTCCCTCAATGGAGGAAAGGTGGATTGGGATATTGACACATTACACTCAATGAATGCCGATACCTTAAATGAACTTGATTCAATTTCTTACATCAAAAAACATACATACTTCAATGGGCGTTCAGACCTGGATATTTCTGGGCTATCAAGGAAATATTCAGTTAAAAGAGGTGTAGGTATGGATGTGGAACTACCAATTGATATCGATAATGTGAATACTCTTGGGCATCCAAATCATATGAAATTTGTAAATGGTAAGGTTGATCTTGTTGAACTTGATATCGATGTGGATGAATATTTTGAGATGATACAATCGGGTGATTTTGACATCATTCGTTCCCAACACCCTGAGACTATTATAGTACCAAGTAGGGCTAATAATGGTGGATTATTATCAATAAGCGAGAAACAAAGGTTAATGGAGGATAGTCTGGATATTGTTGATGGAGTATACCATATCAATATCATGACTGATGCAGGTGTCAGCCAGATTCCACTGGGAGATACTGTTGCTCCTATTAATAGACTTGAGGGTATCCTTGTTGGTAATTATGCTGACGATGGTATTAATAAGCAGATTTATTTCCAGACACCGTTTTCATCTACGGATCAGGCAATTGCAGATGCACATGAATTAAGACAGGCTGAAGAATTATACAATAATGATATTCACCGGCAAAATGAGCTCCATGGGCTTTCTGGTGGGGAGATTAAATTCAAGGATGAGTCTTTGGGTGTGTCTAAAATGGTCTTGAATAACGTTGCCTCTTACAACTCCAATGAGGTTAGGGCACAGATCTCTTCACTGAGGACTACCATTGATAGTTTGGATGAGAATATTCCTTCAGAGAAAGAATTGATAGATCAATTTGAAGAAGCCATTATTAGGTTGAAATCATATGATGGTGATTTCTCAAAAATATTAAATAAACAGATGACAGAGGCTAGAAGATACAAACTCGCAACCGAGAGTGTACTTGATGAAAATATCAAGGTGTTTGAGACATCTCTTGAGAATAAATTACACAAGATTGAATTGCCAATTGATCTTAACCAGCACCGCATGACATGGGATAACTCAGGAATAGGTATCAAATTACCGACCAGTGATACTGATTCATTCACTCTTACATCAGGGAGTTTATTTGATGAATTTTTCCTCGAACCCAACACAGAATATGCCAATTTAAATAAATTGCTGGGTCAAAATAATAATCCACTTGACAATGATGCAGTCGCGAAATTAATTGATCAAGGAAAACTCAATGTGATACCTGCTAAACAGATCCCAATGAAGTCCGGAGGTAACTTTGTTGCGGGTCCATTTATAATAGTAGATGACCGGATACTCCTTCCGAATTACAAAATAAATCCTGATGGCACCAAGACCCTAATCGATTTTAGAAATGAAAGGCTGATATCTCAAGGGATTAATTCGAAAGGTGTTCCGTATTCTCTTGTGGATACCAAAAAAGGAAACGATATTCTTTCAAATGGTAGTCCTGACATGACTTCGAGATTAGATGTTGCATTGACAGGTGACGCAAATGCTGGCCAAACGGCACTTGCAGAGCAAAAGATCAGTAGTATTCCCAATTTCCTAAGAGGTACTGTTTTAAGTGAACAAGGTGATCAGGCTCAGGCTGAAGTCCAGTCGATTATCTCGAAATATTCCCTTATGCGAGATCTGAACACAAGGCAGGAACATCTTTCCTCATTATCTTATGAAGATTGGTCTAAGAAGGCTGATGACTTCACGATGGAGGACGCAATGCCAAATGGCAATGGTTTTAATTCCAGGGATCTTGGGTATAGTTCAGGGGTCACTAATCTTGCATTCGCAGGCAGGAACTCTGTCGATAGGACCAGTATTGATTTAATGAATATCAGAATGATTAAGGAGAGACAGGATCAACTTCTGAAGAGTAGTATTATGCAGCAAAAAATTGTACTTCCAGAGTTGGATGCTGCAGGAAATATCATTACCAAGGAAAGGACGACCTTGGAGATTTATCAGAGATCTATAGTCACTGGTCTGGAGAATGCAAAGGGGGATACATCATCTTTCCTAGAGGCATTATCCACGATTAATTTATGGGGCGCGGCAGATAACATGAGAATCGCAGACGATATCACCAGCAATTTAAAAATCAATATCCGGGGTAGAGGAGGAGATGATATAAGTGCGATGAATCTTCAGGGGTTGTATGATATCGATGGTGGGAATGGGAGACACATGCACACCCCGCAATCCTTGGTCTTCCAGGACGGTACATCCATAAAGAACGACGGTTGGTTACCATTGGATGAGACAAGTGTCAATATAAATTCCTTGAGCAAGGTGGAATTCGGTAATGGGGGCCTACTATCCATTGGGGATGCCTTCAATGCTGATTTTGCATTACTCAATAGAATCAATGGAAGACCCGCAACTGTCTCACAGGTCGTCGATAGTGCTGGTTATTCCCAGATGAAATTCTTTGGATATGATAACGATCAATTCGCAAAAGAAACTCGTTTTAAGGCCTGGTGGAACAGATTTAGAGACGAATGGGCCTCCATAGGAAAGGACATGCCACCTGGGGTATCCAAAGATCTTCATGACATACTCCGGGATCGGAAGGTGCAGAATTTCCTTGTCTACCGGCTTAAGATTCAATGGGAACTGCTCAGGTCTCTGGCTGGGGAAATTGATATGAAGCCATCCCTCCTGATTAGCGGAGGGGCCTCTGCGACCATATTCTTCCGGCTTGCCAAGATTGTAAAACCTTAAAAAATAAAATTAAAATCTATATTCCTTAATTATGTCTAACTTAATGAAATTCTTGAATCCTATCTCTTTTATATCTTCCTTTTTAGAAAAATTCCACTGCCATTCTTGAACTATTTCCTCACTTAACCCACCAAAGGGATTATCCGATAGAAATAAGGTTTCTAATTTTTTGAAACTTGTAATATTGGGTGGGAGACATGCTAACTGGTTATTCGATACATTTATTCTTTTTAGCTTATCTCCATTCAAATCGTCTGGAATTGCGACTAGCCTATTATCACTCACCATCAATATTTCTAATCTGAGATCCTTAGAACTATATGGGAGTTTTTCCAACCGATTATTAGTAAGCAGTAAATTCTTTAAATTCACCAGATTCCCAATACTCTCCGGTAATTCAATCAAATTATTCCCATCCAAACTTAAATTCTCCAAATTCACTAGATTCCCAATACTCTCCGGTAATTTCATAAGGTTGTTATCATCTAGACTCAGACTTGTCAAATTCACTAAATTCCCAATACTTTCTGGTAATTCGGTTAGTTGATTGTCACCCAAATATAGCCTGTGTAGATGAGTCAGTTCACCAATACTCTCTGGCAACTCTTTTAATTCCTTACCACTATATAAAAAGGTAAATTTCTTCTCCCTCTTATTCTCCTCAACGGCTTCGTGTATGTTCATCTAACTAAATATCCGCATTTAAGTATATAAGGATATGTCAAAACACCGAGTCAGGCGCACAAACCCATCAAAATGCCAAATAACTACTTATTTTCAATCTATTTTCCACACTTTGCGCGCGGATCTCCACAAAATTTTTTCCTCCCAAAAAAAATTACCAATAATAATGTGAGTAGGTAGAATAAATGATAGTGGAGGCAAAGGTTTGATAGTAGAAGCAGAATAAATGGTAGTAGATGTTGAATAATATAACAATAATTGGTTGAATCCTTAAAAATAGCAAATGGAACTCATAGTGTATGCAGCCAGCTAAAATCATGTTAAAACCGTATTAGGCAATTGATTTATGGGGTGGATATAAGGGCTATGATCTGAATCCTAACCTGTTTTATGGACCAAATAATTTAGGACCAGATATAGTAGAGGCCTATGATTGGATTGTTGCAAACAAGGACATATATGGAGGAATAGATATTATTTCTCTCTCTAGCACATATGACCAAGATGTTAGAGAAATTTTTAGTGATGCTCAATCTAATACTTTAAAGAATTATGGAATTTATATGTTGACATCTGCGGGTAATGGAGGAACAAATTTCAATAATGGCGATAATAAATATCCAAATATATATGCGTCATGGTATACAGTTGGTGCAGTCAATCCAGATGGAACATTTTGGACTCAATCTTCTTATGGATCAACTACTGCAGATGCCGCAGATGCAATATATTATGTTATGCCAGGTGTCGGTGTACCTGTGTATGACCGCATAGATGGGTGGACCTATGCTGATGGTAATAGCTATAGCACACCATATTTAGCAGCAACAGTTGCTGTTTTAATCGAAGAGTATAGGCAAAACATTGGAGATGGCATTAATAATCCTTCTATCAGTAAAATAAATGAACTTCTAAAAGACTACTCATCAGGTAGTTTTACACAGAAGTTGGGATGGGGTTATGTAAATATTTATAATTTGTATGCCTTCTTAAATACAGAGCCTCCAGAGCCTCCAGTAGAAGATGATGATCCTCCTCCAGGTGGTGGATGCAATCCTTTCGTTCCTTGCTTGGACCCATAGGATAAAACATACAAGTTAGTTTCAAAATACAAAAAGAGACCCCGATCCAAAGATGAAAAATCAATCGCACTTGATTCTGCATTATACATAAGAATAACCAACTATTCTTATTATCATTAGATCACTTTAGAGAATTAACTACAACATAAAAGATGTACTCAAGAGTATCTCACAAATGATCTATTATTATCTCCACCTCAACAAAAAAACTCCCATTCAAAATATATTTGACATACACTTGTTAGGAACCACTTTCATTACTTAAAGATCGATGGAAAAGACTTGTAGGAATAAACCTAAATTGAAAAATTGAATTTGAAAGATAGAAGTAAAAGATGCACTTTAATAATATTATCCTAAGATTAAGTGCCTAATGTTGTTAAAAATTTATGAACAAATATAAATATGAAATTATAAGCTGTAAATATAGGAACAAATGAATTCAAAAAAAATCAAATTGATTATATTATTTGTCTTGTTATTAACAGTCTCTATATCAAGATTATATTTAATTAATAATAATTATAGCAATGATGTAGTAGTAGATGATCAGTATTTTAATTTCGACGGAAAACGAAATGACATAATTAAAGCAATAAAATTTTCAAATTATATTTACTTTGTTATTTTTGAGGGTTCATCAGGTTCAATAAATACTACTTACCAATATTCAATAAAATTCATTAATAACGAGGGATTGCTTGAGGAAATTGAGACAGTAACAACTTCTCTCCCAATTATAAACCCAATTTTTTCTGATAAATATTTTATTTTTATAACTGATTCAATAATTTCATATTCAAATAATTTTATTAATCCAGAAATTATTGTTTATGATATTCTGAACAAAAGAATGATGTTTGATGGTTCTATGGATTTTTCAAATTTCGAAAATATACAAGAATATACACATTATTCAAAACAATTTTTCACTGCACAGATCATGAATTCAATCTTATACTTTTATGAATATGATATTAAACAGACGATATCAGAGGATGTTTATTCTAATGAGATTATTGTTCATGCTCTTGATTTACAATCTTCGGAAACACTTTGGTCAAAAGTCATCATTTCTGAAAATGCATCGTTATATCCATATATATTTGATTTTAAAACTACAAATCTAAATGACAGTATTTTATTGTCATCAATAATACCAACTGAAAATAAAATAAGATGGTTAAATTTTTCATTTGACGGAGAAATTATTGAAAATAGAGACATCTCCTCAAAAATCTGTAATTTTGGAAGCTGTGAAGAAGGTTATATTATTTCTGAAGAGGAGAGTATTTTATTTGAAAAGATGGAGGGATTAAAAATTCAATTTTATTCGAAGCAAGGAGTAAAATACATCTGGGAAAATAATTTGTCTTTAAAAGACGCATCTTTAGTAGATTTTCATATATCATTTGGAAAAGCAGAATCGATTTCTAAAAACCTGCATAGTTTCTACGTTAAAAGTGAATTTCGACATAACAATGGTACTATAATAAATGTTTATCAAAGAGGTATTCTAATAATTACTGGATCATTTATGAAATTTCAAACATTTGAAATTTCTCTTTATTCTATAGAAAACGCTTTTATTCTTTCTAATAATGAAATCCTTCTCTACAAGGATGACCGAGCGATCTTATTGAGTTTTAATAATATACAAGAGTATTCATTTCCATTATTATTCATTTCAAACATTTCAGGCTCCTTTATGCTATTGATTTTAATCTTAATGGTTTATGTGATTTATCAGTTTTTCAAGAAGAATTATCAAACACCAAATGTATCAACAAAGGAATGAATAATGAATTATCTAGGAAACAAAACAATGATTTATGTTAACTGGGAGATCAAACTCGTCAAGCAGTAATTATTGATTTCATGTTCTTGCTTTGCATTTTTGTATTTTTTGTAATATTTTTATATGTAATATTTGAGAATAGTTCACCAGATTTACCTAAAAAACCAATAACTGCAATTATTGGCTTATATTTGTTATTATTTAAATCAATGACGCTCCCTTTTATTTAAGATGGTAAACATCAGTTACCATTAATTCTGCCTATTAATTTTGGAAATCTCAAATGAGTTAATATATAAATACTATCAATTATTTTGCTTCCACTATCAATTATTTTTCATATTATATTGAATTTCAAATTTTTATATTTATATTGGCTATCATTTATTCTGCAAACTCACAAATAAAGACCAATTTCTGAAGTAAATTTCACTTTTTTCAATTTTACACTTTCAGGTCTTGAAGCATCTACACAAAAGCATCGGATACATCACTACCAGAGCTCTTCTTTTCCTTCATATCATCAAGTGCCTCGATGAAATCTTCCCACTCAACAATTCCTCTTCTGTGTCTTATGGC
>JAAFKL010000249.1 GCA_021399405.1 Candidatus Heimdallarchaeota archaeon
ACTCGATTATTTGGACAGTTGGAGTATTAAACCCTGATGTGTATAATATTACGATGGACGGGAACATTTATTCCAGCACACAATCATGGACTAATGGTACAATCGTTCTGGATATTGATGGGCTTCCCGCTGGTACATATGAATTTACAATTTATCTCTATGATGTTGCAGGAAAAATGAATTATGATAGAGTTACAGTTATGGTTGATCAAAAACCGGATGCAATCAAACCCGATGTTTCAAGTCCCATTGATGCGGAGTATACATTTGGATCTACAGGAACTTCAATTTTATGGTCAGTCGGAGATGTGAACCCTGGAACATATAATGTCACCAGGAATGGAACTCTTTATACAAGTAGCCAATCGTGGAACAATGGGACTATTTCGGTGGATCTTGTTGATCTTGTTGTGGGCAAGCATGAATTTATTATCTATGTTTATGATTTGAATGGAAATAAAGCCTCTGATTCTGTTATTATTACTATAACGGAAGTTCAAACAGGTACAACTACGGTGAGTTCAGCAACTTCAACGAGTACATCAACTTCAACGAGTACATCAACTTCAACGAGTACATCGACCTCGACAACGACTCAAACAACTACAGTGGGCTCCTCGTCTGAGAATGTTGAGGGTGATAATACTGCAATACTGGTTATAACAATCATATTTGGTTTAGTGACAATCGGTTTTGCTATATTCATGCAGACCAGTAAAAAATATTAGCTCACAATTTTAATTTCTTTAGATTCTTAAATAATCACTTTAAACATTAAGTATTAATCCGTGGAAATATTGGACCCTACAATATAAATTTGAGATTGTCAAAACTCCATCATAATCAAAAATTAATCTTGAGTTTGATTAATATTCAAAATATCGATCAATTCAAGCCCATGTTTTTCCATGTTGCCATATTTACTTAGTTGCCCTTTTATCCCATTATTTAACACCTCTTCAATTACATTTTCTTCATTAATCAAGAAGGTGTAGCGACCTGAAAATTTGTATAAACCTCCAAATTTCTTTCTCGTGAGCTGATATGAATTGGAGATTTTTGCTTTTTTATCACTGACCAATATAAATTTTAATCCAAATTCTTCCATAAATTTGAATTGCTTTTTCTCCGAATCAGTTGAAATACCAAAAATTTCAGCTACGCCAGCTTGTTTCAAATCTTCATAATTTTCTTGGATTGAACAAACTTCCTTAGTACATGTAGGAGTAAAGGCTCGAGGAAAGAAGAACACAATTTTTTTTGCTTTTAAATCATGTAGTTCTCTTTCAATTCCCTCAGCATCTCTATAACTGAAGTTTGGAGTTGCATCTCCTTTATTTAGTGCCATAACAATATTGTCAATAAGTTCAATTTCTTAATTGTATTCAATGGGGATCAAAATTAAAATTAATGAAAAGAAGATAACCTAATATTTCCATTTAACACAAATATATGATCAATCAAGCATCGTCAATCACTGTTAGTCCTTTAGTGCTTTTCTGAAAAGTAAAGCTCTTCGATCTATTGGTCAGAGGTGGGTCAAAATTGTTAATACGAGACTAAATGACTCCACAATTAAGTGATTTGAAATAACAGAGACAGTATATAATAAAATAATTGCTTATCTGCTTGAAAACAATATATATTTTAAAGAGATTAACCATGAACCTGCTGCTTCTGCAGTTGAATATCAGAAGATAATGAAAACCACGCTACAGGAACAAGCCAAAGCATTATTACTTCGTTACAAAATGAAAAGAGAGAAGGGCTACTATGTCATTTCAATTCAAGCACAGAAAAAAGTGGAACTAGGTAAATTGAAAAAATTGTTACGGGTTAAAGAACTAAAAATTGCTCAACTCACCCAATTAATAGAAGTAACTGAATGTAATTTTGGTGAATTACCCCCCTTTGGCTCAATTTTTGGACTGCAGCTTATAATTGATAAAGACCTTTTGCAAGAAAAATTGATTTATTTTAACGCTGGGCTGCTTACTAAATCAATTGCTCTTGATCCAAAAGACCTCGTGAAATTAGAAAATCCAATTCTTTATTGAAATGAAGGTATAAATTCGTAGTTGCTCAACACGGGTTCAGATAAGAATTAGATGTCACATTTATTGGGTTGGCAATTTGTGCATCGATCTGCATATTGGACGTACTTCAATCATCATTAATGTATTAATAAACTATTATGTTTATATCTTAGTATGTCATTACATATGCTTGCATTATGTTTGTCTCTGTATATTCTTCTAGCGATTTGAAAGGAAGAGCTCCTAAATTTACAACTGAAATTCTTGAATTATTACAAAATCAAGAAGCGTTATCACCAGGTCAAATGAAATCTTTACTTCCATTAATTAAAATGAAAAATATAAGAAAAGTCCTGCGTTATCTTAAGAACAAAGGAATTATTTTGGGAAAAACTAGTTTATTAGATACGAGGAGAGTAATTTATCGAATAACAACACAAGATGAGCATTTCGAAATAACCAAAGATTTCCATTGAATTAATTAAATTGGATGGATATCGGGATCCGATATTTCCATGTCCCGTAAAATGTCATCTTATCATTCGTATAGAACGAGTCGATCAAAACGACGGGATGATTAATAAGTTAAAATCTCCTGAACATTTCAAAAACAAACAGATGTAGGAAAAATCAAATAACTTATTGCAATTATGTCCTTAAACTTAGTTAAATCTAATAGCTATTCTCAGAATACAATAACAGTCTCAGGTGAGCATTTATTTTTTCAGATAAAATTAAAGAATCTCTTGTAAATTCATCAAAGAATATCGCTAGTCAGATAGTGCATCAGATGAAGGAAAAACAATCACTTGAAACGGAATTGCAACAATATACAGATCAGATTCTGATATTAGAAGCAAAAATTGAGGTATCTCAAGAAAGAATGGATGCTTTTCGTGAAGCCATCAAAGAGAAAAAAATTGTCAAAGATAAACTATTCAGTGAACGTGACGAATTGATTGAAAATAAACGACTTCTACAGAGGGAAAAATTTGATATTGAATTGCATTCACAAAAAGATCAAATTTCGGAGACAATTAATGGTCTATCAGATAAAATAGGGGAGGTCATCGAGAAAAGCAAAGCTCTGTCTGTGGAGATTCAAGAGATATACGACGAATCTCAATTAGGATACAAAAATATGGTAGCAGCAAGAACTGAATTAAAATCATTACAAAGAGAGTCAAATCAGAAAATACTGTCATATAAACGAAAGATTGCTGACGTAGATAAAGAATTAAACAATCTTAGAAGTAAAATGAGTGAAATCCAGAATAAGTTAAGTAAGAATAGTTGAATTTGAGTTTACAAACTGATAATCTATCTATGATTCAATCAAGGTAATAACATAAACTAATTTTCTTTTAATTGCTTGATATAATCTTCAAGAACACCAGTTTGATAACAAAGATGATACATTAATCTCATTTCATCTTCTGTGATCACTCCATCCTTCTCCGCAATATTTTGTGCTTCATAATCAATTTTACATATAATTTGAAGTAAGTCAGTTTTCTCCTTGTAAGTGATTTTGTTGTCTTGACGTGCTAATTCGAGTACTTCGTTGAATTTATCAAAATTATAAATTACATTTGAAATAATATCCGATTCTTCAAAAGTTTCGATTCCATCCTCCATCGCCAAATTTCTTAATTCTTTGATTAAATTTTCCTTCATAAGCTTGTGTTGCATCAAATACCATGTAATTATGGAAAATTATAATATTTGAATATCGTGGACAACGGGTATATATTTTATACTAAAATCATAGTTTCTGAGGTAAATACAAACTCCTAATACTCGTACATTCTCTTGATATCTGGCAATTCGGTAGTGTAATAATGAACCCAGATGTATAGATGATTGAAGGCGGCTACAAGTAATGCTGCCATGGACCCAAAGAATAATCCAGGTAGCCATAAGATAAGAAATCCATACAAATACATCCCATTGGATGTATAACGGAATATTCCTCCTTTAACAAATTCTTTGGTTCTATAAGCTGGATCGAAATGATCAATTCCATAAGCCCTATCCATACCAAAATATCTTACCACAGAATAAAATAAATACAGAGTAGGGAAAATAAATACAAAACCCAATATCTGTGTATAGATTGTATCAAACGGAATTGTATTTCGATTATCCATAGCAAGAAGGATTATTGTAATCAATCTACCAACAAATGGAATTTCAAAACCAATTTTATAAAATTTGAATCCATTTTTTCCAAATTTCTTGGTAATCGATTGTGATTGTAATTCAATTCTCCAAGTTATCCAAACATATAATTGATGAATAATGGGCATTGATAATGCTAACCAAAACCATAGTGGATTTACATCACCTATTGAATTGATCGTGTTGTACAGATAAATCACTGGGAGCAACAAGATGATTAGCAATAGTAAGTGTTGCCCTTGTTTCTCAAAAATAAATTTCTCTTCACTCATGATTGTACCATACGAAATAAACTGAGCTTAATTAAAATCTTCTTAGTTGAGGAATATGAAAATAAATCAATATTGAAAATCGTAATTCCGTAGACTAATCAATCTGTCACTTCAATGATTATTTCTTTTACTCTTCCTACTTTCCCTGATTTCAATCTTACTTTGATACCCCATGGATGTGATGCGGAATTGGTCAATATTTTTTGAACTAAACCCTCAGTCATCTTTCCAGATCTCTGGTTCTGTTTTTCCACTATATTGACTTTCATTCCGATTTTTACATTTTTTCGTAACTTTCCATCCATAAATTAAATTAAATAATAACTTCATAAATTGATCGTTAGGGATGTTAGATCTATTAATGAAGAGATCAATACATAATAACAACACAAAAAATTCAATTAGATTTTATTTATTATTAACCTTCACGAACAAGCAAATGTTGAGGTAAAGATTGTAGATACCTAACCAGAGATTCCATCCCAAGCTGTTTTTGAGCCTCAACTTCAGTCATTTTTCTAACTTTATGATACAGAAACGAAGCTCGAGTTAATTGAACGTGAGACATTAACATGGCTTCTGGAATTTTTAGATTTACATACGCTACTAGAATTAATCCCAAACTCAAGATAATTTGAACATCAAAATGAATGTGTATGAGTACCCAAGGAAGTATTGCTGTAAAATATAATAGACTGTTAATAATTGCAATTAACCACAATTTTCTTCCTCTGACAATTGCAGATGTTTTGTGTGCCAAGTCAACAGTAAGATATGCATAAAGCATTATGAAAAAAGCGAAAAGACTGTAGAATACCCTGATAATGTTATGAGAGGTCGAATATAAAATAACATCTCCATTTATTGTAACTCCCGCTCCTTTAGGATAATATGATGAGTATCCATGATGCATTTGAATGAATATTACTTCTGCAGATTCAGGTTGGATCATGATTTTGAAGAGTAGAACAATAATAATTGCAATAATTATCCAAATATTTACAATATACCATATTAATCTCGGTGGACGTTCCCAACGTAATCTTAAAGCATGCCAAGCAAAGAAATAACTTGTAAAGAAATAAGTGATATGATGAAGCTGATAAAAAATCAACAATTCGGTCAATGTAGCCAAAATCGTCCATACAAGTGTAAAACTAACCGTAATAAATGCACCCGAAAATATCAAATAATCAAATATCTGAGTTCTCCTATACTGGCGAACTAGTATAATACTAGGTATTATTGATAGTATTGCAACAATAAGGTTGATTGTTTCTGTTATTGTCCAAACAACCATTCAGTAAACTCCCAAAGGTAAATCCCACCCATATGAAATACTTAACGAGTTCAAATATTTTAACTTTCTTAGAATATTTAATTATTAATGTATATTTTTTATATTTTTTACACATATGTTCCATACGGGCTCATGAAATAAAGCAAATATTTGAAATCAAATTTAATTTGACTTTTAATCTTTAATTTGTATATCATTTGAATCATTAAAATAACCCATTTTTCTGAAGAGGTATGAGGATGATTCTATAGAAATAGCTACTAATACTGGTACACAAGATTATATTGATTCAAATGTCCCCTTCCATCTAATTGATAAGGAAGAATCAGCACCATCCAGAAAATCCTCATTGTCGTATACTCCTTCTGTAGATCCGCAAGGAAGAACTAGGAAACTTGGTCCAGTAAATTTTTTCAATTATTTTTACACACCAAGGATAGTGACACAAAAAATTATCGCTAAAATTGCTAGAGTCGTTTTTAGAATTGGATGGAATGTTGAAGTTAGAGGCTTGGAAAATATACCCGATAACACTCCCTCGATTGTAATGCCAAATCACGTAAGTCATCTTGATGGTCCTATGGTTGGTGCCTTTGCTTGTAAAAAGCTAAGAAAACATGCCATACATGGTATCGGGGACGAAAAGTTATGGTATAATCGTCCTTTCAGAAAATTTGCGGATTTAATCAATGGTTTTCCAGTAAGAAAAAATACCAAAAGTACTGATATTGTGGAGTATGCCATCAAAAGAGTTGAAAATGGTTCTAGTATGTTTTGGTTCCCAGAAGGTCAACGACACAAGGATCCTTCAGATAACCGTAGTTATCCTGGTAAAATTGGATCAGGCATGCTTGCCCATGGTGTAGATGCTCCTATTATTCCTGCATTTATTGGAGGAACTGAATTTGCTATGCCCCTAGGTAGACCATTGACTCTGGGTCGTGGTCCTCGTTCAATAAATATTCTTGTAAATTATGGAAAACCAGTACCTCTAGATGATTTACGTGAGTTACCACCTTCAAAAGATACTTCAATCAAGGTCGTAAATCGAATTATGGAGCATATTGAAAATCTCCGTCCAAATGGTGAATATCGAAACCAAAGATCACAGTGAAAAATAAGATTATTTGAGTTTAAGTTCACTTTTGATTGCAGATTTAATTATGTCTCTTTGAATATTTTTTGGTTCTACTCCAAGATCTTTAATGACCTTGTAACCTGCTGTCATCATTTTATCTTTTGCAATATTGGTGGCACCTGTTTCTTCTAGTATATCTTTAATGATATCTCCTAAGATTGCACTAAAGGCTTTTTTCATAGCGCCAGATCCTACATCCGTAATTTCCTTCGTTGTTTTTTTAACAAATCTACTCAATTTTATTGTCTCCTTCGAATATAGCTAAACCTAACATATGAAATTTTCTAGCAACGATTGGATAATTACAATTCTTCAATTGAACGACCACCGAACCATAACTTTGAAATTTTATTGTCATTAATTTCATAGATTGCGATACTTAAAATTGCCTTATCTGCTTCATGTCCTGTTATTTTTTCATGATCAACAATAAGCTTGCCCTGAGTTATTCGAGAGATAAGCTCTGTTCTAGAGTTAGGCATGGCTTCAAATGCTGAAGTCATTGCAGTTCTTAATTGCCCTTTTCCATCAGTTATCATTTTCCCCTGTTCTAGCATGTAAACTTGTACATCATCTGAATAACAATTTAGGAAATTTTCAATGTCTTGGCTGTTGTAAGCTTCTATTTGGTCATCAACAATTGTCATAGTTCTAAATGTTGATAATATTATTTTTTTAAGAAGTTTATTAAATTATTAGAGAAATCTACAAAATGTTCTACGATACCCTTCTTCAGAATTTGTGCTATGCACCATCATTTCTTGATATGATACTTCTCATTCCTTCTGTCTTCACTTCTAAATCTTCAATATGATCAAAAGCTTGATGTCCTAATATATATCCAGGTGTCGCAAAAAGAATTATTATTCCTATAAAGATTAACAAAATTGTACTCAATATTTCAACCATAACGCTATTTGAAACTAAGCTATTCATGTTAGAATTAAGATACCAAATACTAATGATGTCAACAAGAATAAATGTGATCCATTTGAAATTTCGATCTCTCATTATGTAATAATATGGCGATTACATATTTAAATCTTATTTGTCAAATATTGAATTCTCAAGTAAGTATCTGAGAAAGATGAATTTCGGGTTTTGGATTTTCGCAACAATTATCATATTTAAACTGGGATTCACGGCCGCAACAAGGTGCATGCTGTCCTTTCCAGCATGTAAATAATAAATTGTCATCAAGTTCCATTGCTTTCCCACAATGAGTTGGAGGGGGTGTTGTTACTTGACAGCTGTTGCAAACATATACTGCAGTGAAATCTCGCTTAAGATTATCCATGTTGGCTCTTTGATATACTGCTATTTAATTCTTTATTATATGTCATAAATTGACATATCAATAAATGATATATATTGTGTAGTATTCAGTTTATGTAGTAATTCTTCAGTTGTCTACCATTTCACCTTTTAATGTAAAACCTGATTCTTCCCAATCTGCAATTCCACCATTATATCTTCTCACATTTTTATAACCATTTTTTACTAATATTCTATAAGCAATTTGACTTGCTACACAATACTCACTAGAACAATAAACTACAATTTCATCATCAGGATTCAAAATTTTTATTGCATCCTGTGGATTAGTTACATTAATTGAACCGGGAATTCTTTTTGCCATGAAATGCCAATCACCTAGTACCATAACGAGTTTAAAATCGTCACCTCGATCTAATTTGGCTTTTAGCTCATTACGATCAATACTTTCCATGAATCGTGTTAGATTGTGTAATTATAAATGGTTCTCAAATCCCATACATATTATAACGGTTTAATTAATTGACAAAGAATCAGACTCAGTCCTTTAAATATTCAAGTAACTATCGATCAGTAGAGAACTAGGTTTTGCGAAACCGAAAACTATGAAGGTATTTAATAAAAATAGTATCCGAGGAAGTTCTTTTCTGTCTAACAATCTGTTGGACAGTAACGCCGTTTCCAGTGATCAAGCGATGAATAAAAATCACGGTAACACATCTTTATTGATCTCATTTTTCGAGCCATCGAAAGGGGTAGAAGATGCCAGAAGCACGGATTTATTAAATAAAAATAAATCGAGAATACGATTACCTTCGCAAGAAGTGGTGGCGACACCTGATAGTGTTTGCGGAACGTGAGAAACCATTATTTAAATAAGAAATAATAGTTAAATCATGATCGTATCATTAAGATCTGTAAGTTTCTTTTCTTTGATTTTAGTAATTTAATCATTTTTCCTATCATCTTATTTTGTAAATCAAAATTCTCCTTTCCAAATTCAATTTAAGGTCATAATAATATAGTGTTTACGGGATGTTATCTGTAAATGCTAATATTTTCAAAACCTCACATCCCTTTTCAGCCATTCTGGGGACACTCACCGGTGGAATAATTGCGTGGAAATTTGACTTACCCGAAATAACCATATTAAAATTAGGTCTAATATTTCTTTTGGCTCAATTTTTAACTGGTATACTTAATGATTATTTGGACTATGAATCTGATTTGGAATATCAACCTTTGAAAATCACTTCTAGGGGCGGTATTACAAAGGAAGAGATAGAACCATTCATAATATTGATTGCGATTGTATTATTATTCTTCACTTTTATTTTTTTACCTTGGGATGTCGGGTTGCTAATTATAGTAGGAACTTTTTCTGCTCAGATGTATAATATAAGACTTAAAGACACTCCAGTAAGTGGAATAATCTTCATTATCTCATTTGGCTTTATGGGAATTAGTTCTTACATCATTAAATATGGATATAATTTTAGTAAAATACCAAATTATTTCATTGTATCCGGGTTAATGTTGGCTATTGTTGCCCACATTGTAAATGATTTAGTAGACTACGAAATAGATATTGATAGAAAATCAAATTCAATGACTATTTTCTTTGGCAGACAAGTATCAATATTCATACTTTTCGGATCTCTTCTTCTATTTCTTATTTTACAGGAATTTGATTTACTCATGTTATGGATTGTCATTTTCATTGATATTCTTGTTTACCTAGGAATCAGACAACCAAACTATAAATTGAGAGAATTTGTGTATTACATCGTTGGTATGGTTTCCCTAATCCTATTGTACATGATTCCTGTAAAATAAATATTCCAAACATCATAGGTATAGTATGGGGATTCTTTAGTTTGGAAATTTATCGGGTAGAAACAAATAAATTCCCTAAAATAATTATTAAGTTGTGTGTAGAAATCTCAAACCTCTGTTTAATTTCGAACCTCCCGCAACTGAAGATGAAATTCACATCGCGTCTCTGCAATTTGTCAGGAAAATCAGCGGTTTCTCCAAACCTTCGAAAGCAAATGAGGTCATTTTCAATGAAATAGTAGGAAACATTTCACTTACTGTCGTCAAACTTTTGGCTAATTTAGTAACGAAAGCCAAACCAAAAAACCGAGATACTGAAACTGAGAAGGCTAAAATCCGCTTTGAAAAAAGATTGGAATCATTAAATTCCTAATTTATATTATTAACATACAATTTATTCAAAATCATTCTCATTAGGCATTTTTAAATTATCTGAATTGCAAATCAATTTATACAATTTTGGAATTGTTAAGATATCAAGTCTCCAAAATCACCCTCGGACTCAATCAATGTATTTGATCAATTACAATTTATAGATGATCTAATCGTGAGTGGAGAATTTACAGAAGCATTAGAAGAAATCGATCATAATTCTATTGAAAATAAAAACAAGAACTGTAAATTATTCCTAACCGTATGTAAAAGCCGAATTATGCGATTAGAAGGGCGATTTAAAGACGCGATTGAAAATTTAGACTCTATTAAAGAAGAAATTGTCGCTACCTCTGATGATTTTCTAATCTCAAGTTTATATTCGGAATTATCATGGAGTCTGAGATTTAATGGAGAATTGAAACTGTGTCAATCAATCATCGAATTATCACAAGGACCTCTTAGTCGATTAGAAAATAATGAATCCAGTTTTGTACGGAAGAAATACCTCGATTACAAAGCAAATTCGTTACATATCAAAGCCGTGATTTTGCTAGAGAAAGAGGATATTAATTCAGCACTTAAAACTGCATATGAAAGTTTAATCTTTAGAAAAGAAATCGGCGTAAAACATGGGATTGCTGATTCAATGAATAATATAGGTGTCATGCATTGGTACAATGGAGAATTAGATTTAGCCATGGAAAATTTTGTTGAGACATTAGAGTTACGTAAACTCAGTAATAATCCCATGCTTCAAGCTTTAGTTTTATCAAATATAGTGCAGTTGAATGTGCAACGTGGAGGAGATTATCTCCCTACAGCACTAAAATATTACAAGGAGTTCGAGATATTTACTCAAGATGATGAATCCGATATTCAACAGGTAAAGAATTATTTCCAATTTGCAAAAGCTGTTTATCTTAAAAGTAGTACTCGTTTCAAACATCGTGCTGAAGCCGAGAAGATATTTTATGAGCTAATTGAAAAGGATGAACTTGATTTGCAAAATACATTTTTTGCATACTATTACCTAGCAGAATTACTTTTCTTTGAGTTGAAATCAACTGGAGATGAAGAAATACTTCAAGAAATAAGAGTGTTAGTAGAAAATTTGACTAAAATTGGGGAAGAGCGGGAAATGAAGGTAGTGCTTTCTCGCAGCTATCTGTTGCAATCTAAAATTATGATAATAGATGGTGACATTGAACGAGCGAAGAAATGTCTCAATATGGCTTTGAACATAGCTGTTGGTGCAAATGATAACCGATTGTTACATCAAATAACCTCAGAATGGGACGAATTATTTGCGGAAGAAAAAGACCTTCTCGCAATTGATCAAAATACTCCGATTGCAAAAAGGATTCAAGCAGCTCATCTTGAAGAAATGGGATCTCAATTTAGCACCAGAACTACTTCAGTAGAAGGAATTGAGGGTGAAAAACCTATTCTATTTCTTATTATGGTTGACATAGGGACCTTGGTCTATTCAAAGATTTTTGAAGCAAGAGATGATTTTAACGAAAATTTAGTTAGTAATTTCATCGGGGCAATCAATAATTTTGGAAATGAAATATTTTCAAGCTCTGGTTTTATTGATCGTATCAATCACAAAGATTACACCATCCTAATGAAACCTGGGGGTATATTCATCTTCAGTTATGTTTTCAAAGGGAGTTCTTTTTCTCCAAGTAAAAAGTTGAACGAGATTTCAGATAAAATAATGGATTTTGATTTTATCCAATCTCAAGATGTTGAGAGGAGAATTATTACTATGACTAATTCAAACAAACAATTAATTAATTCACTTGTGGAAGGTGTCATTCTTAGTACTTGAGCGATAATTCGTATATTCCATAATATTGCTTATTGATTACATTACTACTGGATCTCCAGGAATTCTTTTGAATAATTGTACATCCCGAATATGAGGCATGCCTGTTAGGAAGCGAACTAGCCTTTCGACCCCAATTCCACCACCTGCACTAGGACTTGTCTTTCCTTCCTTAGCCATTTCAATAAAACCTTCATATTGCTTTTCAAGTTTGTCAACTATCAATCTTTCGAGAATATCCTCGTATTCTGATTCTCGTTCCGCACCAGATAGGCCTTCACCGTAACCTTCAGGATATATGAGATCATAGTTGAGAAAATGCTCTCCCTCTCTACTTCTGTCTAATTTATCATAGAATTCTCTCTTATGGCAAACAGCAAAGAATGGAGTAGAAGCTGCATAACTAGCTTTCGATTCCCAGTCTTCTCCATACTTATCAAATAATTCATGAGTGGTATAAACTGGAAATACTTCTCCCCAAGGAGTCATTTCTCTACCCAGATTTTCCAATTCATCAGATGCCTTAAGTTCTACTGCTGTTCGAACATGTCTAATAATTCCTTCAACCAACTTAAAGATGTCTGCCATTTTTGCATCTTTGAATTCAAAATCAACTTGTGAAAATTCAAATGCATGTCGACCAGAATCTCTTTGTTTTGCACTTTCAAGCCTAACGTTTGGGGATACAATATAAAACCTATGAAGACCCATCCCAATGGCAATCTGTTTATGGAGTATCATCGATTGGGTAAGCTGAAGTTTTTGTCCTTGATATTCAATTTCACCTGTCTTGATAACAGTAGATCCTGGATCTGGACCCAAAGGATCTGTAAATTTAGATAAAATGACAGGCATTACCTGATCAATTTCCTCTGCTTCCATGAAGTCATGGATTGCCTTTAGTGCTACAGATTGTATCTTTGTAATCGCTCGTAGTTTTTCTTGTTCACTGATTGTTACTAACTTATTTTGTGTTAACATACATTCGATATTAACTCAATCATATTAAATACTTACGATTAAATGGGAAAAAATTACAATAATTCATCAAAAATAACAAAAATATTTCGGTTATATTATTGGGCCATCAGAAATATTCTTGAGTTTTTAAATAATTATCGTAAAAATAACATTAATTAATATCCAAACTATTTTTATCATTATTCTCTTTTAGATACTTGTGATACATTGGTGATTCATCAATAAAAGCAATTAGCACACTAATTAGCTTATTGTATTGTTCAATTCCTATTGGAGTGATTGAAACTACTTGTTTGACTGATCCATCAATTATTCGATCTTCAGAAATTATCAACTCATTTTCCTTTAGTGAGCGGATTTGGTTGCTAAAATCAGCCCACGAGATATCAAGTTTCTTTCTTATTTCGGCAGATGAAATAATAGTATTTTGTATGAGCACGCGACAAATAGCAAGCCTAGCGGGATGCATCAAATACTTATGTTTGAGCATTTCTGGAGGAAATTCTTTTTCTAACTTTTCATTAATATTTTCCTTACTAATGAAGTTCTGTCCGATTACGAAATATGAAACTGTCTTATTACCAAAGATTTGAGTAATGATTTTGTTTGTATTGTTTGTAATCGAGTATCCAATTTTGAGGGGTACATCAAGACTTGATTTGGTAATATAATAACTGGTACCTATGATAGAAAATAACCCTAGCAGTCCGCCCAATAGGATTTCGTTATCAAATATCAATATTTCTTCAAGATTATTTTGTGTGGGTTTTGTAAGATCATCGGGTGTACTGAGATCAGGTGTATCGTTTGAAGTAATCGAGTCTGATACGCTGATTTCCGGGTTAAGCATTTCGTCTTTAACAATTATATTATCAATACTTGAATTTCCTACCCATGATGTAAACATAAATTTTTGACTAGTAGTACTTGTATTTTCTGTCCAAGATAATATTAGCTCAGATTCGTAATAGATATCCATTTTACCAGTTGAATCCCTATCAATTTTAATTGACTTTGTACCATTCTGATCACTATCAAATTTTATATTTCTGAAACCAGATGCTTCACCTGAGGCTAACCTTACAAGGTTTACACCTGGATAATATGTTGTGTAGCTTGGGTGTGCATACGAACTCAATACAAGCCCGTAACCATTCAACCCTCTCTCAGGTGCCTTCAAACCCGTCCAGTTGTAGTTAGAGGTTGCATCATTACTTATGAATTCGATAGTGGCGAAAGATTCGTTGTTTTCACCTATATTCCAATCGAAACTCCAGCTACCGTACGCAGTAGTACTGTTTCGTGTTGCTA
>JAAFKL010000027.1 GCA_021399405.1 Candidatus Heimdallarchaeota archaeon
GAATAAGGCAATTGCGCT
The DNA here is from genome assembly GCA_021399405.1 of Candidatus Heimdallarchaeota archaeon. The sequence continues at coordinate 19 of JAAFKL010000027.1, forward strand.
CAGAAAACCATAGATTGCATTTTTCGGATCAATACAGTTCTCTTCAAGAAATGATCGCAATGACACTATGAATTCCGCTCCAAGGTGATATAAAAGGAGATCGAGTTTTCGACCCCTGTTCTATAGATCAAACAGTATGGTTCGATACCACCAAGACAAAATACAGGTGAGTGGAGAAAAACCATTCATCAAACGATTCGAGATCTCAATGAGTACGTCGATCCGGATTTGTAAATGATAAAAACCAGAAATTTGAAAGAATAAAACTCTCAAGTTCGTCTATTTGTTTAAATAATAAGTTGTGGTGGAAACTGATGATGACGGGTAAACAAACAATTACGATCGATCGCTCGAATTTAAACATAAATTTGATACCGTATTTCAATTAGTAGGGTAAACTCTCTATTAAAATCAAAGCCTTCTGAAATCAATTCCCTTATGCAACTTATTTGAAAATCTCGCTGACCATGAATGCCGAATTTAATCCATTTTTTACTCTTTGCAGCTGTATAAACTGGAGAAAATATCTCTCTACTTGGCAAGCGTTGATTATTGCGAATATATGGCAAAACTTGATTCTTGCCTCTTTTCAATCCCCGTTTACCGTCCCAGTACCCTTTTGGTTTGATTTTACCATGTTTTCTTGCTTTGTTACGTGATTGAAGTCCACAATAGGTCAAGAATTCATGATAGGTGTGAATATTAAACTCTTCAAATCGACCTGCACTAATGGCGCATATCACTTTGGAATTCTCTTTAGCTAGTGGTGTGCGATTCAATTTTTTGTTTTTTTGTAGAGTAATACGTTTAGCCAGTTCCAGCCCCTCTTTTCCCAGTCTCGCCCATGGGATGACTCCTGGTTCCAACCCAGCAGCAATAATCAAATCATAGAATTTTTCTACGTTGAATACTCGCCATTCACCGGTATGAATCAGATATGCTATATGATCATCAACTTCTGTAAGATACGGTGGTCGACCTAAGTCAGAAGCCATCTTCTGTATATGTTTAAGTGATTCATTAAAACCCTGTTCAGTTTTCCAGTGACTGTAATCAGTTATGTTAGGCTTAAGGCCACAGCGTAATAAAACATCACTCCAGTTATTCAGTCCGAATTTTTCCCATTTACCATTGGATAAGCCTGTAGCACATCTCTTTCCATTTGGAATATCATAGATAGTAGGCGTTTTGTTTGTTTCCTCATAATATTTGTTAATTTCATTGAATATTAATATAACAGAATCCCCACTATTCCAGAAATTTAATGGATGGTTACGAGGCTCCAGTCCACAGAAACGAAGCATATGAAGCCATAATTTAATACCAAATTGTTTGAAACTACCATTGGAAATGGCTCCGGCGATCAGAGGGAAATCAGAGGAATATGGTACTATTTTTTTGTTCTCATGGTATTGTAATATTAAGTTTCGTGCTTCGAGAAGACCATCTTTTGATTTCCATTTAATTTCCCAATTGACCGGTAGTCCTATATGCTTCAGAAAATCTCCCCAAGTACGAATATTCATAGACTGCAATGCCTTCTTTGATGAAATACAATAAGATATTTTCGGCATTTCCTTTGTGGTAGGAGACCTTCCATGGGTTGCAAAGAAATCTTGTATTTTTGATACAGAGTTATCGTACCAACCGACCTCCTCACAATGGTTTCTCTCTACATTTAGTGGCAACTCACAGTAGGTGAGAAATTGGTTCCAAGTAACAATACCAAATTGCTCCCAGTATTTACCATAGATGACATCCCTTAGAATACGAAATTCTCTATGGAATGGTGCACGGTCGTGTTTTTCAAAGAATGTTTTGACCATATCACGTTGTCTGTTTAATGCTTCCTCATTCTTATATTCAGAAAATTTCATTGGTCTTGAATTAGGTTTATAGCCACAATAGTTTACAAATTCATCCCAAGTACTAATGTTGAATGGACTTAATTTCCCTGTCCGTACTTTTACATATATTGCTCTGGCTTCATTGGAGTTTGGTCTTTTACCTAATTGGCTAGCCAGATTGATGTAGTCCTGTTTTATCTTGTCGAGATGTATTATTTGATTACTCAATAATCGATCACCTTAGAAAAGAATTTGATGTATTGAATCAAACAAATCATCAATATCAATAAGTATTATTACTGATTATTATTTAAACACTGTATATTTTTGATGGTTGTCTAGAAGATTAATTAATAATAATGATAATTTCCTAGCAAAAAGAAATGGTTAATTTTCTTTTGATCAATCTAGTTGAAGTCTTGTATCTAATGATGCGGTAGATCGATCTGATAAGCGAAATAAATTTTGTCGGTCCGGAAATGGCCGAGGGTTGTAAAACAAACGAAACATGTAGAAATAAACAATCTCTCCGATTTCAAGACTTTAGCATTCTATCAAGAGTAGGTTGCAATCGCGTCATATATTCATCATTGTATTTGTCAAAATTATAATTAGATTTGAATTGTTCTAAAGTAGAAAATCCCAATTTAGCAAGTATCTGAAGATCCTTTCCAAAACTAACGGCCATTAAATCAAAAACAAAACGGACAAGTGGTATTGAATTATCACTTAGCCAAAAACGCGATCTAAATTCAATATACATATCTTGAATAAACTTTGTAAGCTGAGTTTCCAATGAGAAATTTGAATTCTTTTCGCTGATATAGAGAAACAATAATTTTACTCCCTCAAAAAAGTAGGTATAGACTGGAACAATCGAATAATCCTTAATAATATCCTGTAAATAATCTTCTTCATCTTTCAAGTATTTTTCTTTGAACTCAATTGAGTTAAAGTCAGTAAATAACCCATCAAAAAGGAAATAATTGAAAACTGAATAAGTCTTACTGGGATCTTGATAAATGTCATTCATATCTTTCAACAACTCAAATATCATTTCAGCCTGACCATGATTTGAGGATGAATATGGTAACACAAGAATTTCAGCCCATCTAAAGCCATAAGAATCCGGATCAAAAGTATTTGTAAACAGATTACTTTTCTTATGTTTCTGCATTCGTATTTTCTCAAGTTTAGCGTGTTCAGTTACAATAAGACGGGATAAAATCATGAAAACACGAAAAACCCTCGGGACCTTCCACATAGGTATATTGTCTGCATTCAACAAAAGTATCTTTTGTAAACTTAGAAGATTGATCACCAAAGCCTCTTTATTCTCCATTGCAATCGAATACAATTGACTGTGTTTCTGGAGCATCCTCAATAGATCAATATGAATACTATCCCATTCCATCTCAGGTACAGATTTTAATTTAAAGTAAGAAAACAGTAATTCTTCGAAATAAGGCTGTAATGACAGATTCTTATGTATCGGGTAATAATGATAAGAATCCAGTTCTCTGGCGACCTGCGATTCATAATCAGGATGGGGAACGAGATCATAATACGAGTCAAATTGTTTCAGATTTTCGCCGTATTCTGTATTCATAGCCATTTGGTAGAAATCATCACTATATTTCATAGTTATATCTCTGCCTAAATCGTCACATTGTGTGATTATATCACTAATATCAATATTTACTGAGATTAAATAATTTAAACGCTGAAATAACTCATGATATAGTTGGAATGGGCTTTCATTACCATCAATCATACCAACTAATGGACTGATATGTTGAATACGGAGAAAATTCTTTTTGGACCCAGGAGCAGCAATATCAATATACAGGATATTGCAGTTGGTACATGTTGCTAATGGAATAGATTCAAACAACGAATTAGGTCTAAGATATAATGTCTTTATGGGGTATTTACTACATTCAAAACATTTAGGATTTCTAGGCACAGTGTGTCAACCTAATCTCAGAGAAATGATAATTATAAATATATTTTTATATATGAACATATTTTTAGTAAACAATAAAAATAATTATTGTAAACAATAATATAAATTATGGTCGATCATGATAGTCTATAAATAAATCGATTTCAATTAGTATTACTTCAAGAAATTTTAATTGGCGTTCTATCTGGAAATCAAGGAAATTTATTAACAGTGATGTCTTGAGTAGACAATATCTGATATCAGCTAATGCAGATAGTAACCGGCGAATCAATCAGCTGGATTCAGAATTTCATGGAAATAAGCAGTATCCTCAAGGATTGGTAGTTCGAAAGTGGTGAAAAGTTGGGTGTTAAACCCTTTATTCAATTGGGCTACAACCTTGTCCATGTTCATCTCTCTGGTGTGCTTGTCAAGCCATGAATAGATTGAGGAGACAAAGATCTCTAAGTAGTTCTTCAGAGCAGTCTCTCTGGGAATTTCACTATAGCCTAGCATCGAACTAAATTTTCTTCTGAGATCAAGCTTTAAGTTACGGGTCCAGTGTAATAAACTATCATTGAGATCGGAAAGAGAAAATGCTCTTGGAATCAAATTATGAATAACGTGTTGATACTCGGGATAAAGAGGGACATAAATCATCATCATATCACCCGGTATAAGATCGAATGCGGTCGCTACATCACTGTGAATAATAATGACCGGCCAGTGATCCATAAAAAAATCGGATAATGATAAATATTTGTTGCTATCAATACCGGCAAAACAGCCAAGAAATTCGTCAAGGTGATCAGTGGTTTTTCTTTCAAGAGCATTGAAATCCTTGACCCCTCCATCAATCCACTTTTTGAAGTCACTGTATGAATGTATCGAGACCTCTCCAATCATTGATGATAAAGGCTTGATTGCGTTTGTTAAAAATCTAGTATCCCAAAAATGAGCGGAGGGGGGATAATGCACCTCGTGTGGTGTTGAATCTAGATCTTCAGGGTGATATGAGATATGCTCAATCTCCAGATAGAAGAATTCAAATCTATAATCAAATATTTTATCGCGTTTGTGTTTACCTTTGTATCGCTCACTTGGAATTGTTGTTCTTCTATTAACTAGTAAGAATAGCTTTATTCTATCACAAATACAATTAATGCTAGTGATCCCGCTCTCCTCAGTTTTCATCTCTAAATTAGCAATCAATATTTTTTTATGATTTTTTAAATGATGAATATTGATAGGAATGCAGCCTGGACATTTGAAATCAAGGAGATGAAGTTCAATATCAAAGCTGTAGGTATCTGGTCGGTTTGCCATCCGTTTTAATCTGGAATTTCGCGCCTTTTCTTTTGTTCTATTTCTTTTCTTTTTTATCCTGTTGAGTTTAGATAATGTCTTCTGATCAATAAGGGATTGTTGGTTTTGAATATATGAGTGAATTATCTTCGCATTATATGGGGTCATTCCATCCATATTTTCTAAATCTTCTACTTCATAAACAATAAGCTCAACAGGAGAATCAATGAGACCATTATTCAAAGCACGAAGAGTCCTCTTTTTGGCTGCTGTTGATTTAAATTGAATTTGATCAAGAAATTCTTGGTTTGATATATCCGCTATTAGCACATAAGTTAATGGACTCCAATTTTATATAAATAAACAAAGATAATTACTCAAAGCTATTCGAAATATATTGATACCGATCAGTCAATGTTATTTGTATTGATGCAGGCTCTCAGATTGATTTTTGATAACATTATTGTATTCAGTACTGCCAAGCACCCCGAATTTGGATACAATTGCAGGAGCCCTGAAATTACGGTGCTGATTAGATTTGGTACAACGAATTGTGATAGGGATGCTATTTGCCTTCTCTCGACCATATGACCAGGATGGGATGTGTTTTCCAGCTCGCTGCATATCGTTCTGTTCATTTTTCCTTGCTCGTTGTATAAAAAGACTCATACTACAAAAATATTTGATGGAATATTCAAGTTTAGAAATGAATTCTGGCGAACCCATATGTCCGAAATGACGTTCCAGACTGTTTGTTACAAGTGTTATGGTACCAAAGTAGTGCCCCAATTGTCTGAGATAGGTGAAGAGATGATGAAGTAATCTGTCCCTGTATCCAATAGTTGACATTAATCTCCCTATTCCTCTGAAATGGCTACTAGGATATTGATTGCCAATTATCTCGGATATATTATCAATTATTACCATTCCAATCTTAGCGGGATCTTGTGATTTGAGGTGGGTAAGGATCTCATCAAGATTTCGTGTGTTACTAACAAACAAGTTTTTCTCCAGCTGCGATTCAGATACTTTGTGAAGCTCATTTAATACCTTCATATTTGCCAGTGGGGACTCAAAAGACGAGTTGAAATATAATACTCTTCTATTCCA
>JAAFKL010000250.1 GCA_021399405.1 Candidatus Heimdallarchaeota archaeon
CTCCGTCTATCTTTTCTGATTATCTCAGTTGAATCCCAACCTTTCGGTGCAACTTTTCGAATTCTCTCATTTATTAGGACAGCCTTTATCTGGCTTGATCTATGCTGATTTTTCAATTGGTTTTTTATAGCTTGACGTAATACTTCACTCCAATTAACGGTAGGATGTTTTTCCATCTCATTTTTCATATCTTCAGAAATTCTGACACTTACTGTTGGCATCGTTTTACTCATGTTATATTTGTAGTACTGTAATATAAATATTACTAAACTTCAATTATTTCCAATTCAAACTGCACTACATCATTTATTTCTTCAAAATCCTTATCCAGAGTTATTAGTGTTAAAAAATAATAAAATGCAGGTGGTGCAATACAGAAATCAATTAGTATTTTTTCTCTTCCCTTCTTTATAAATTTGTATTACTCCTACGATCTAAGCAATCTTTTCACTCAACTGACTCGTTTGGTCGCTGAATTCCATTTGGTAAATTTCATTCTTTCGTCTGTGGGGCTGAGAACCTCAATTCCCTGAAGGATTAAATATTCATCAAGGATACAGATCGCATCATTTGCCTTACCGCATCCTTTCCACAATACCTTGACAGATGAGTCTTTAGAATATTCCTTTTTACCGCTACAATATGAATAGATCATTAAGTATTTGTGGTTTGGGTGGAGGGGCATTCTATCACCTCGTTTGTACACGTCCATAAGAGAATAGAGCTGTTTGGTCTGCCAACTGGGAATAATTGCGCCGCAATCCCAGCAATTACCATCTTCCTCGACAGTGTCAAACATTCCCATAGCTATCTACTACAAATAATCATACAATATGTTAAAAAGTACTGATATTTACCAAATCACCAACATAAGAATCCTCTTTTTTAGATCCTAAGATTATCTGGGTTTGAATAATAAAAAAGATCAATCAATCTTAGGAAAAATGGATAATTACAAATCCTCATACCATTTGGCAATTTCAGTCCCAATCTCATGTGGGTAATCTTCTTGAATGAAATGCAATCCTTCGCCAAGGTCGACCATCTTGGTATTTTTGAAATTTTCTTTAATAAATGCAACATCACTTTCTTGCGTACCAACTCCAGGAGTAACATAAAAACAAAGTTTCGGAATTTCAGTTTCATTTAACCATTCATGATAATTAGAAATAACAGACGCCACATCTGCCGGTTTGCCTTTAATTGGAATGGATCTTGGCCATGCTAACAATGGAGTTCTACTCTTTGCATTTGGATAGGGACTAGCATAATATTCCTTTTCTTCCTTTGTTAGGTCACGATTAATTAAATCTGGCAACATTTTCTTAATAAACATATTAGCCCGTTTGACCATTAAAGAGCCAAAAAATGAATTTCTCATCATCTTAATTGCCAATCTAACACTACGTTGCATTTGATCAAAGTTAGGTGCTTTGTACATGGCTTCCATAAATGCAATGGCCTTAACATTCTCACGATGCATATTCGCATAATGAAATCCTAATCCAGACCCCCAATCATGAAGAACAAGTGTTACGTTTTCTAACTCTAATTCAGCAATAAATGCATCCAGATACTCATAGGAATCATGAAAACCATAATCTATATCAGGCTTATCTGATTGTCCCATTCCAATTAAATCCGGAGCAATACATCGAGCAGAACTTGAAAGGTACGGAATGATGTTCCTCCAAAGATATGATGAGGTTGGATTCCCATGTAAGAATAAAATTGGATCTCCATTACCTTCATCGATATAATGTATTTTACTTCCTTTAATTTCTATAAATTTAGATTCAAAGGGAAAATCGGCTGAGATTTCCCTTTCAACTGTTTTTGATTTTGTTGACATATGTTATCACTATTTGACTTCTATTGAATACTGGTTTAGTTTTATAAATATTTTGGAATGATCATTCTGTTTTGGTCTGAATTCGAATAAATTTAAATATACAACAAAAGTTACTGAATATCAAACATTAAAATATAAAAATAGATAATTAGAGTGGAATATAAATGATCAATCATTTTAAGGAATAATCAATTATCTAATGATACTTATTGTTAATGGATCAATCATTATACTCAAGCTGTACAATAGGAATTTATAATTTTTTAAAGGGATTTAGCAGCGAGCCAATGTCATTTTTGAACTTTGAGTGCAAACACCATTGGTTAAGCTTCCACCTAGAGATAAACCAATTAAAACAATAATTGGTATTGAATTTACGAGTTTTGTCGTGATCAGATATTTTAAAGACATTATAATTGCTGTCATGCACTAATTTCTAAATCAAGTATTATAACTTGGAAGCAAAATAGACATAGAGGGGACCGAAAATATTGTTTTTACTTTTTCTCAATTATTATTTCGATTGGTAGATCTAATGGTTTTTCAAATGTTGAATACAAAATTTCATCCGAAATTAAATACCTGATGAATTCTTTAAATTCAATTTTGTTCTCTTCAAATTCATCGAGTAAATTAATCAAGTTATCAATTTCCTTAATTTGGTGATTTTTATTTATTGAAATTAGTTTATGTTTATATCCAGATAAATCCCCAGAAACAGCATTCCGAATTAATTCATTCTTTAGTATCATGAGGGTATAGGGTGAATTAGATAAATTTTCTGATGCAAAATTTGCTAAATCAGATAATTTCTCCATGACATCGTCACTACTTGTGGCTTGATCTAAGATAAATTCATAAAATAATAACAAAACTTGAATATATCTAAGATAATCCTTTTGGGTTTTTTCAAGCAAATTCCTCAATTGTATTTCAATTTGTGTGATAGCTCTTTCATCTATAATTTTGTGAAGTGTTGCTTTAATATGAAATCTCAGTTCTATCAGATTTTTATATATTCTTGAAACAGGAATGTCTTCGGAAAGAGTTGATAGGAAATCAAGGTATTTTTCAACATCATTTATTTGCTTGAAATGCCCTAATTTAATCCCTTGCATAATAAACCCAAAAATATCTTTAATGATAAATAATGGGCTGATGTCTTCAGAATCATGCCTCTGGTCCATCACATATTCTATAAAATTATTAGATAAATTATACAAATCTTCGAATCTATTAGTAAACCTATACAGAAACAATTTTGATTTATAACTAATGAATCGAAAATAAAACCTTTCGTTGGAATTTGACTTTTGTTCCATTTTATTGATAATTGGCCTAATTTGGTCAATTTTACCTTCTCCTTCAAGTATTTCAATAAGAGATAAATTTAATAATCCATAAATTACATAGTCAAATTCTTCGAGATTTTTTTCCTCCATTAAAGTAATCGCACTTCTCAAGTGAGATTTCGCAAGATCATTATATTTTGATTTAATAGCAACTTCTGTCAATAGATGATGAGAATTGACAACATCGAAATAGGATTGGTGCTTCGTGGCTTTGTAAATTAATTCTTCTAACAAAGAAATAATTTTAGGGGTGTCTTCAGCATCATCAATCCAATCTAAAGTTTGAGCAAGTAAATAATTTAGAAATATCTCATCATAATCTATTAAATCAGTATCCCAATTAGGTTCCATATATACTGGTTTCATTCGAGCAAGTCTTTTATTAATTAATTGAAGTCTCTCACTCTCTGAGAATTGTATTTCAAGCAAAGTAAATGCTTTTTCAAATTCTATTTTTGCTTCATTCAACTTTCCCCACCGCATCAAGATCCGACCCTTCAAGCATGTATATCTGAAATCAGCATATTTATCATCCAAAGTTTCTCCATAATTCAATATCTGTTCTAATTCGATCATCGCCTCTCGATGATGGAAACTGCGAAAGTATCTACTTAGTTTTAATTTGTGTTCTAACATGATACTGTCTTTATTTGTTTCATTCATTGGAAACAATCTGTTAAAGCCTGGTTGCACAATCCAATCTTTGTTGTCAAGAAACACCGACCCAACAAAATCTAGTAATTGTACATCGATAACTCCAAATTTATCAATCGCAAGTTTCAAACCTAATACTTTCTGATTTTTCAAATCAGTAAATCTTGTATTCTTACCAATATCCGTCAAATATTCTTTAGCAGCAAATTTTCTTTTTGGATCTCTTGTTTTGCTTTTCCTATGGTCAAAGATCTCTTTTGGGAGCAATTAATGTCTAATCCTTTATTATATTTAGATTAATATTATTTCAATTTATTCCACACAAGACATTCTGTTTTATACATATATAATTAATAAATTTAAGGAAAAATCAATTACCTAATGATGCTTGTCGTGATGTTTTGATTTTTTGTTTCGTCGATGTTTGTGTTTCTTATCCTTTTTGTGTTTCTTATCCTTTTTGTGTTTCTTATCCTTCTTGTCCTTTTTGTCTTTTTTATCATCATCGTCGTCGACATCAGGTACTTCTGGGACAGGGTCTTCTGGAACTGGATCCTCTGGTGCTGGGTCAGGATCTGGTAGTGGATCAGGGTCGGGGATTGGAGTATCAGGGACAGTTGGATCAAGTGATCGTGCGTTCGTAGAAATGTTTGTAGTTGCAACATACGTTAAGAGTAGCAGAGTTAACATTACAACTAGTTTTTTGGGCTGCATCAAATTTCCTCTTTAATATTAATAGGGCATTGAGTTATTTATTGATATTTGCGGGCAAAGTTCCTAGGAAATATGTTCGGTGTAATTTCATTTATATATTTCAATAAGTATTATTCGCCACCATTTATTGTCCTCAGATTGTAATGATGCAAATTCGATAAAACCAATTTTTTCTAGTAAAATCACGTATTTTTCCTTAACCTAGAAATTTAAGATCATAATTGAAACTTCCATTCCGCTCCAAATAAACGATTCACAACAATACTAATTCCCTTTTTGTTAACCATCACGCAGCAAAAGAAGGTTATTCTGGCAAAAGCCTAAGATAGAGAGATTCTAATTTTACATCATGGACCTTCAAGATATCAAAGATCGACTAATCAATTCAGCTAACTTATCAAAAAATCATATTAATGATTTGGTGACAAAAACCAAAGAAGTGGGTGAACGAGCCAAAAGTTGGAGGAAACGAGATTCTGAGGGGAAAGAGAGGGAAATTAATGATTTTTTATTTACAGCTGATGAACTCCCAACATTTGGTAAAGAATATTGGTTTTTCTTATTAACTGGAAATGAAAATAGTCACAAGGATCAGTTGATGGTGAGTTTCGGGAGAAATCGAGGTCATTCAATGCAAATTGATGATAGCATGCAATTTCAAGATGGTGATAATTATCATGGTGGAATCGGTGAAATATGGTTTTATGATAATGGTAAGACAACTAAATTTGGAAAGTTAGGTGGAAAAATTATTACATCTGAACATAGTGTTTCCTTTACAACTGATGAATATGAAGCAATATTTTCTAGAGCGTATCCTGAGTTTAACTTATCTGTTACAAAAGGTGGAACAAAAATAGTTGATATTCAAACTACAATGCCAAAAATTGGGGATTCAATGGAGTTTTTTACGATCGATAAAATGAATTTCGGTGTTGAGGTGGGGAATGTATATCTTGATTATACAGGGAAACTATCAGGGGGGGAATTTGTGGGTAGGGCATATATGCAAAAGGTTGTGATGTCTGCACCGTTTATACCATGGTATTGGGGAAGATTCATTTTTGAAAATGGTTCTGTGATGGTATTCTTCCTTCTTTGGGTTGAACTACCAGGCATTTCTAAAACGATTTACTCACAGGGTAAATTCTATGACGTTGAAGCTCAAACCTATCATAAGTTTGATGACTTTGAGATAAAGCGAACAAAGAATACAGACTACTGGACTCTGACACATGATTCTGAAGAGAAGAATGTATATGTTCTGATGGAATCATATACTAACAATGTTTTCGTGATGAAATCAAGAGGCGAGTTTAACTACGATGAGATGTTTGTTGAAATAAAAGAAATTAGAATAAAAATTGGTGATCGGATTTATGATGAGAATGAATTCGGTAAGGGATCTGGTTCCTTGGAAGCAGCAACAGGGTTTGCTTTTTAACATCGTAAATTTATAAATATTGCATAATTAGCTTTTATCAAATTATCCTTAGAAAATTAATGGTAAGATCCTTCAGAGTAACCATTTAAAATTATTAGCGATCATTTCAATTTAACTTGAATATAATGAGATTATACAAGAAAGGATTGTTGCTCTTGTTGATAATTTCTTTTATGATAGGAAACAATAACTATTCAGCTACGTCTTATCCATTAGATTCAGTAAGTAGATCTCCGAATTTGAGTTCTACATCAGTGACAGAAGTATTCCAAAATACTATCAACGATGACATATATGTTCTCGATAGATTAGACAAATATGGTTTGGACTCTTTTGATAATAGAGAAAACGAAGAAGTGATTAGGTTTAATGGTTTTGGTAGCCCGTTAGAAATTAAACCTTCAAGTTCCCACCAGTCGGATCTAATAATTCAGATAATCAATTCACCATATTCTATGATATCTAATTTGAACTTGATTAATACCACTATTGAACTTATAAACAGCCCCTACAGTGAAATATCAAATAATGTTATCCAGGATATTAGTAACCATGGTTCCACAGAGATTATTTCAGTAATAAATAGTTCACACAGTTTCCTAAGTAATAATATGATCCAGAAAATTGACTCCTCTAGAAATCAAACAGTAGGAATCTCGGTCCGTAACAGCAATAATGTTACTATTAGTGGAAATATTATAGAGGAAATATATACAACAATTTATGAAAGAACAGGAGATCTAACTTCTGCCATTCTAATTCTTGATAGTTATAATATAACAGTAAATTCTAATCACATCAATAATATACGTGGATCTTCTTCTGCAGGGATACAAATTCTCAACAGTGGTAACAATCTGATATATGATAATCAAATATCTCAGATCGAGAATATCATATCTTCTAGAACAGAAGCATTTGGTATCTTTTTATTCAATAGTACTGATAGTCAAATATTTCAAAATTATATACAAACAATTTTGTCAAATAGCGAAGTGTTGATTGCATTATCTTTTGGTATCTCAGTACTAGATGTTTCGAACGTTATTGTTAACAATAACACAATTGATAATATTGAAGCTTTTTCCGATTCTCCCCAAACGGTTGGGATAACGATTTCAAATGCGACATACGTTCAAATCAATGATAACCAGATATCAAATATTTCAGCCATATCAGAGATTGAATCAAGGGGGATTGTAATTGGGATAGAGCTCAGCTCATCTTACTTTGTAAAATTAAAGAATAACAATATATCAAACATTATCAGTCATGGTAGAACAGCATATGGTATATCTGTAGATACATCCGAAGATATAGAATTTCATTCAAATCTTATTGATACTATTAAAACAACTTCAATCTATGTTACCAATGCAGAAGGCATTATTCTAAGAGATTCTAATCGCACCCTTCTATCAGGTAATTTAATCCATAATATTATTGCTGAAATTATACCCAGTGAAATACAGCCGATATTTCCCCGTATTGCAACTTCAGTTGGTATAACAATTTTTGAAGTAATAAACATATCAATTTCAGATCACCATATATCTCAAGTAGAAGCTCTTACCACTAATGTACCAGCAGATGCAATGGGCATGATTATCTCTTATACCCAATTTATCAAATTATCATTTAATACAATTAAGGAAATTATAACACTAGATACGGATGGTTTATCTTTAGGCATCTTAATTTCAAGATCAAAATACTCTGAAGTATTACACAACAATTTGACAAGTATAGTCTCAAATGGCTTTGTCTACTATATTCAGCAGGTCTTTTCGAGGAATCTTGTTACAAGTTATAATTCTTTAACGATAGAAGGGGAAAAAGAGGTTAAAGGTGGATTATATGCAATTAAAGTTCATAGTTTAACCATTTCAAATAATGTTGTTCATTTAAATCAATCAACTCTCGGATTTCAAACTGTTGTAATATCATTTTCAGATCTATTCAACATTACAAATAATAATCTAGTTGATGTAAAAAATAATTCAGTAGGTATATTACTAAGATCTGCAATAAATGGAACCATTGATTTTAATTATATTGACAGCTTTCTGTTGTGGATAGAGATGACTAATGAATCAATCAATATTAATTGCAATAGTAATCATATAAATAATGTAATCCATAATTCTTGCCCTATTGGTGAATATGTTAATATTAATGATTTAGTTCCTGATGAGTATTCTGGATTTAATGATGAAATTCAGATTAATACTACAAATTCCTCAATAATAAGAATTGTAACCATAGCGAATACTGATAAGAAATCTAATTTTTCAATTGGATTGATTGGAGGTTTAATATTCAGTGGAGTAGTGGGAATTTTCTTCTATATCCGTAAAAAAAGATGAGTTTGCTCAACGGAAACCAATTATCTCAAATCGAATTACCATTATTGCTAATACTTATTTTATTCTATTGACAGAATAGTCAGATTAGATTCATACACCGGGTACTGGGATATTAAATTTAGTAGAATGATTTTCATTCTCAGTTATGACCGATTCCACCACATCCCGACTGTCTACAAATACAACTGGATTTGGAATTAGACTGATTGTTTGTGTAATCTTCTTCATTTCTTGTCTTAGATTATGACCGATGGAGTGAACAATATCTCCAAAAGAACGTCGTGAATCTGCAAATAGAATGAATATCGAATGATCGTTAGTAACTCGAGCAAAATAAATTTGATAGCTGTTGTATTTGATACAGTCAATTTGTGTAAAACCGGGTCCACTTATAGTTTTGAAAAATCTTCTCTGATCAAATGTTGAAATCAATTCAGCCACCTCACTTATTTTAGAGAAATCGTTAATTGATTTTGAATAAATTTGTGTTTCAGATGATCCACTGGTAACTACAAAAGCACCTTTTATTTCAAAAAGATCAGTCAATAAATTTGTTACCATATTCTGCAATTGGATCTGTATATCAGATGAGTAACCCTCAACGTTCATTAGAAAATTATGAACAATACCAATATTGGAATTAGTCTCAACTACCATATCTAGATCAACTCGATATATATTATTATACACTTTACTAATAATAAATATTCTAGATAGTCACTCCGCCTTTCACAGTAAATTGGTATGTATAGGAAATGAATTTCTCCAATTTTATCTTGATGAATATTTCAAAAGGTTAAATCATAGTGTTACATAGTATCAGGAAGGCAATCAGAAGGCAGGAGAGTAATCCAATAATCTAATAAGTAATTTATTTATTAAACTAATTATGGAAAGAAATTCACACTATAAAAAATTGGAAAAAATGTATCTTGAACATAATCTCAACGCTGTTTTCAAAGCGCAAATAAAAATATCAGACAAAGAGGCAGAAATTAAAATACCAATTGGTGAACATCTATTTCACGCAGCAAATGCCACACATGGTGCTGTGTACTTCAAAGCTCTTGACGATGTGGCGTTTTTTGCTGCAAATTCAATAGTAGAAGATGTGTTTCTACTAACAACTAGTTTTACCATTTATCTTACAAAACCAATCGCTGAAGGAACACTTGTCGCCAGAGGAAAATTGGTTAATTTTAATAGACGACAGTATATAGCAGAAGGTATACTCTACAACTCAAGTGGGGATGAGATTGGCAGAGGAAGTGGTGTTTATGTACCCAGCAAAATAAAATTAATAGAGAACATGGGATATAAATAATTCACTTGAAACAAAAAAATCCTCAATTATACGTAGAGATCACAGATTTGATATAATTTCATTGTATTTTGATCACAAAATTCTTCCAAAAATAAACCATTTAAAACTAATAACTATGAATTTTATAGTAAGGAAAATGAGCGATATAATACAACTAACACTAGATTATTGGGATGAGCAGCATAACTGTGCTATATCCACTGCATGTGGAACTCTAAAATATTTTGGAGAGAAGGATGTGACTGATTTTTACAATTCATTCCTAGGATTTGGAAGCGGGATTGGGGAAGGATCGGCATGTGGCGCTGTTGTTGGAGTACTAGCAGCAATGGGTAAAATTCTATCTGATCATGGGTTAAGTGAAAAACAGATAAGATATAGTATAAATGACTTCAAAGTGAAATTCATGGAGAAACATGGATCTATCAACTGTCAAACTATATTAGAGGAATTCAAAAGCAATGACGGTGTGGATTATTCAAATCCCGATAGAAAAATTAAATGCACAGGTTTGGTAAAAAACTCAGTAACTGATGCACAAGCAATCATTGAGATTGAAACCAACCCCCTAATTCCAGTTATGCGAAGATATGAAATTAGTTTTTGAACTGACAAAAAAAATCCTCCTAGAAGTGGATCAAGACATATCTGTTAATTTTCATTTTCCACAAGATAAATTTATCATCCAAATTATGACTTATTACAATTTAAATTATGCAATCACATATGAATTTTTCACCTCCGATGAATAAATGACATATTAATGTGTTAAATTGTTTATAAATTCGCTATCGCTTAAAATACTATGGATTTTATAGAAATATTTGTTTCCCAACAACAAATAGTTATTAATCATGATTAAGCCTAGATATTAGTGGTCATGAATAGTTCAAAGGATGGCGTTGAAAATGATGTCAAAAGTTTCAAGATACTAATTGTTGGAGATCCTGATATTGCTACCAGTTTTTTCTCCAAAAATGAATCAAATGAAATGCAACCAGGAACCGTAACAACACTGAAAGCAAGAGAAATCAATATTCAAGACATGAGATTTGAACTGTGGTATTGCCATGAGTTGAAAGATCCTAAAGAGAGAGATGAAACTTTTGAGGAAGCAGAAGGTGTAATTGCTCTTTTCGCCAAAGGAGATCGGGATAGCTTCGGATATATTCCCCACTGCATAACGGATGTAGTCAAATTTGCGGGCAAAATGCTCCCTACTTTTGTCCTTGGTCTATCAAAAGAAAACCTACTTG
This sequence comes from Candidatus Heimdallarchaeota archaeon, assembly GCA_021399405.1. Next base: position 10,963 of record JAAFKL010000250.1, read on the forward strand.
AACAAATTTCTAAAGAAGATGTGCTAGATTATCTTTATTCACTAGGAAATGTAAGCTCATGTATGATACCATATGTTGAGTTAGATAAACCCACATTCCAGAGTGTTGAAGAAGTTTTAATGGATCTTGTTAAAATCATAGAATGTGATAAAATTGATAATTGTTTCACCAAACCTGCTATTCTTAGAGGTCATTGTGGATTGAAACAGTTTGAAGTTAAAACCAGTTAATCATTGTATATAACAGAATTCTTGGAATTTCAATTAATTTGATAGAGAGTTTTTCGTTGTTCTATGTAAAACATTAAGTCAATTTATGTTCATCTAGATTTATGTACGTTCATTTTATTAGACATGGACAGAGTGAAGCAAATTTAAGCAAAACCATCATTCAAGGTCAGTTAAACTCGTCACTTTCTGAGAAGGGTAGACAACAGGCTGCTGATCTAAGTGAAAAACTCACATTTAACTTCGATTTAGTATATTCTTCACCTCTTGAACGTGCAAAACAAACAGCAATTATCTCTTTGCAAGGTTTAGATTGGGATGTCAGCAAAATAAAATATGACGATGACTTGAGAGAAATTTGGATGGGGAACTGGGAAGGATTAACATTTGAAGAGATTGGAATTTCGAGAGAAGAACTGAGACCCATTGTTTGGCTTGACCATGACGTATTGCTTGACCATCATGAAGGTGAATCAGTTGTTGATTTCAAAAAAAGGACAGTAAATGCGTTCAATAAAATTGTGGAAAATGCCCAAAGTAATGGTATTAACTCTATTCTCATTTATTCTCATGGGGGCGTTATGAGATCAGTGCTTAAACATCATTTAAAAATCTATGATGGACCTTATTATAATACTCAAATTGTTACCATCAAGCGATTAAATGAAATTTGGGGACTTGTAGAATCAAATCCTTAAAAGAATCAAGCGAATTTGTAACTATTATACACTTAATACATCTAATTCATCTTTTTCCATAATGGGTTCAGTCCGTGGGATCCAGTATTTCCATGTAAATATCAAAATAGAAATCACAGTTATACCGACAATTAATTGTTGGGTAAAGAGATAAATCGCAGGGTGATCCACAGCTAAGTTATGGAAAAAGAATATCCAGATACTGAAAATGATATTTATTAGAATATTAAATAGAATTGCCAACCACAAACTTCTAGATTTGATTGATTTTTCATATACAGCAAAAATTACAATAAGGCTTAAACTTATATGAAGTAAATAAGCCATCAATCTGGAATACACACCCATCATTACTGCAAATAGAGAAATGTTGTAATCATATCCTTCTAACAAAGCAAAACTGGTGAGAACCAATATCTCAGCACTTGCCCAACCCATACCCAAAAAAAGAGATGTTTTGAATCTATACTTAAACATGAATTTATCAATTGAATGGTAAAGACGAAATGTTTGGTACCGTGCTAGCTCTTCTATAATCCCAACGAATAAGGGTGCTACTAATAAAACCAGCCAATTCGAAGAAACTTCAAGAATATAATCTGGATCATTAATATCAATACCAATTTTATAGAGAGCTGCATTGGTAAGAAAACCAAATGGAATAGTCTCGAAAAAGAAGGTAATAACCCACCCAAATGCACCAAGTAGAAAGAGATCTGAAAGATAATCTTTGTTAGTCATCCGTCGACGAATAAAATATAGAGTGATAATTAGAACTATGATGTACGCAATTGTCAGGTGTACAGCCGTTATCACAAACACTATAGGGTATTTTTCGATGATGAATATAAATTAAGATGTTATTCTGTATTATAATGACTAGCTATACGCAAAAAATTTCAACAATTGTTTCAATATAATGAAGGGATGAATTTAACATCGGTTCTTATACGAAGAAACACGTAATTTTAAATTAATTAAATAAAAGATTACGCAGTGAGATTTACACGAGCAATAGTAAGAGAACTCAGTCCCTCTTATGCTAATTGTGTTTCAGATTTTCCCGAGCATCACTTACTAAATCTAGAAAAGGCGAAGAACCAGCACTCCGAATATGTTAATCTGCTAAGTGATCTCGGTTTAGACATAATTAAATTAGAAGGGGATATAACCTATCCAGATTGTTGCTTTGTTGAGGATAATGCAGTCATCCATGGGAATAATGCAGTTATTACCCGAATGGGAATCAACAGTAGGAGGGGGGAAGTTGAAGCTACTCAAGAGGCACTTGCAGATTATAAAACACTTTATACTATTAATGCCCCTGGAACCCTTGAAGGTGGAGATATCATACATGTGGAAGATCAAAACTTATTGATCTGTGGTAAATCTCAAAGAACAAACCAACAAGGGATAAATCAACTTGGTGAAAAACTTGGATGTAAGATTAAAGTGATAGAAAATCCAAATATTGTCCATCTCAAAAGCTATGTTACTTATCTTGGAAATAACACTATGTTGACTACAAGAGAATATCAAGACCATCCGGCATTAAACACATTCGTTAAACTGGTTATTGATGATAAGGAAGCCTATGCCGCAAATTCACTTAATATAAACGAGACTATCATAATTCCCAAGGGTTACAATAAAACCAAAGAAATGCTTGTTAACAATGGATTCGAGGTATCAACCCTTGATATCAGCGAGTTTCAGAAATGCGAAGGAGCATTAACTTGTTTA
>JAAFKL010000251.1 GCA_021399405.1 Candidatus Heimdallarchaeota archaeon
CCAAAAAAACCGAAAGTATACAAAATTGAACTCATAGAATAATCCCAAATTATTATTGTATTATTCATCAGAGGAACTTTTAAGGGAAATTCCATTTTCTTACAATCCTTACAAGTAATTAGGATAATAAAACTTTGATTTAAGTATCAGTGCAAAAGTAAATTTGAATCGTCTGAGACTTCAGAGCTTTTTTGTTAATTTATTTCTTCTTATTTCTTGTAAATATCACAATTAGAGCAATTAGTGTCAGACTAACTGAAACTAAGCCTATTGATGAAAAATCGAGTCTTTCAATAAAATTTTCAGTTTTCTGATATCCTTCCCTCTCAATTCGTAATAAGAAATCGGCACTTTCTACATGCAGGACATTCAATAAACCCGTACTGGCTTGGAATCTATTTTCAAAATAAAATTTTCTTGTACCATTTTCATGAAAAGAGGTCACAATATTTCGATATTCATTATTATTTATGTCCCTTATAGTCTCAACCAACTTTGTATTTTCAACTTCCTCTGTGAGTTTAACATTAAACAAATTTGCCAATGAGCCATCAGGGTAAACAAAAACAACTGGAATTAAGAAATCCATAACAAATATTGCAGAAGCAAACGAACCATCAATATTCATATCAAAGATGTTCTCTAGATCGTTTTCAGCTTGAAGGGTATAATGATTATATAATGTAATATTACCAGTTATCTCAATATTTATTTTCGCTCCAACCTTAAATTGACCTGTTTCAACCACTATTCCACTTTTTATATTATCTTTTACAAACCATGTAAAATCATCTCCTAATTCCAAATTGTCTGAATAAACAAGTTGACTTGGTTCTGAAGCAGCATTGACATTAGATTGAGTAAGGTTAAAAAAAACTAGGTAAAATAAAATTAGACTGAAAAGCTTACTTCGCATTGTATAATTGATACTTGGTGTCCGATTAAATAAAACATTGCTTTCCTTAAACTGACCACTAAAAAATAGTAATTTCCAATTATTTCTTCAATACCATTGAAATTAAAATTGAGTTTATATAACACATATCTAACTATATATTGTTGCCATCAGTCTTATTTTATATTATAATGGGAGTAGTGCAAGGCCTTCTAGAATGGATTCCTATCTCATCCGAGGGACAGCTATTGGTAATTGCAATAGAAATATATAACATTTCACCTGAATCAGCATTGTCACTGGCAATCTGGCTACATTTTGGAACTTTATTCGCTGTATTGCTAAAATATAAGGATGAGTGGCTAAAGCTTATCAATTTAAAAGATGAATCTGTTTCAGATCTACGTTCATTGGTAGTTTATGCTACATTAGGGACAGCAATGGTGGCTCTACCCCTAAGATTACTAATTAATGATATTATCGATAACTCAATAATTAAATCTGTGATTTTGTTAGTGATTGGGATCGCTTTAATCTTCACGGGAGTATTAATGTTGAAATCTAAAGAAATAACCGGGACAAAGGTAATTGGAGATTTATCGGTTAAGCAAAAATTATTAATTGGAATGAGTCAAGGATTATCAATAATTCCAGGTATTAGTCGTTCAGGAACCACGATAGGTGCTCTTCTATTATTAAAAATAAATAAGGAAGATAGCTTTAAAGCATCTTTTATTATTTCAGTACCCGCAGTATTAGGAGCAGTGGGGATTGATATTATATTATTAATTTTTGAAGACAATGACACGAGTACTGAATTGTCTATTTATGGCATCATAATATCCATAATTTTTGCATTTATTATAGGTTATATCACAATTGAAGCAATTTTATCAGTAGTTAAAAACTATGATTTCTCGGTTATTACTATAGTTATAGGGTTAATTTTCCTAGGAGTGTCTTTATTTTCAAAGTAATTTATGACGATATAATATTTTTCATCGAAATGATTATATAAAATTTTTATTTAATACGGATACAAGACTTCAAAATTTGGAGTCCGGTGATTAAGAATGAAAAAATCATTAATGATTTCTATAGGCATGCTGATTGTACTTTCAAGCTTTGTTGTTAGTACTCCCGCAGTTGCCGTAGAGCCAAAAGCAATTGTCGATGTAAAAGTTGGTCTTTTATCTCCACAAACAGGTGGATTATCAGCTTATACAAAAGGTTTCGAACAGGCAGCTTTATTGGCCATTGAGGAAATAAACGCAGATGCTGCGTTTAATACTGAATGGTTATTCTCGCTGACTACTTACGATACACAAACTGATCCAACAGCTTCATCCACCGCAATGACATCAGCAGTTACTGCTGGTATGCATTTCGTCGTAGGAGCAGCTGGTTCAAGTAACACATTAGCTGCAGCCGCAGTCGCAGTAGCAAACACTGTACCCTTAATCAGTTATGCTTCAACATCTCCAGCATTATCCGTTTATGATGATCACAAAGTCGGAGGTGACGAAGGTTACTTATGGAGAACACCTCCATCTGATGCCCTACAAGGTCAAGTAATTGCAGATCTTGCATATGATGCAGGATTTAGAGATATGTTAATCGTTACATTAGATAACGCATATGGATCTGGACTTGCAAATTCAACCAAAAATGAATTCGCTACTTTGGGTGGTACTTCCACAACGATTACTTATCCAGAATTAACAATTGATCCAACATCACTTGTAACACAAATCGCAGCTGATGAACCAGACGTAGTTGTTGCTATTTCTTATGCAACCGATGGTTCATTATTATTCACTGCTATGGCTGAACAAAAACTTGGAATTCCAGTAATTGGAGCAGATGGTGTTGCAGATGTAGGTATTTTTGCCGAAGATGCTGATACCGCAGACGCAATGCAAGCATACCTCACAACTAAACCAGTTGGAGTAGCAAGCGCAGAAGCTACCGCTTTCGCAGCAGCTTATGCAGCTCGATTCACAAACACCTCAGGTGATATTTACACAGGAGAAACATATGATGCAGTATATGCTGGAGCTTTTGCAGTTGATGCAGCAGCTTCCACCGCAGGTGCAGACATCATTACAGCATTAGCCGCACTCACATTCAATGGTGCAACTGGTACACTCACATTTGATACAAATGGAGATTCCAGTGCTGGTACATATCAAATCTCTGAAGTTGGTGGAAACAATATGTTCAAGGTTGGTAATTGGGATCCAATTGATGGTCTAGTATTCCTAGAATCTGGTTTCTTAGCTGGATGGAATACAAGAAACACTGTTACAGCAACAGACCCATTAACCGTAACTGACACAGAAACTGACACAGAAACTGAAACAGGTACTGTTACCTCTACATCAGTCTCAACTGAGTCACCCTTCCCATTCATGTCATTTGTATTTGCAGTCGCAATCTTTAGCGCTGTAAAATTCATGAGAAGAAGGAAAAACTAAATTAACAAAATAAAACCAATTTAACTTGATAATAAAATAAATTTATTCTAATTTAACAACAATATTATTTCTATAAATCA
>JAAFKL010000252.1 GCA_021399405.1 Candidatus Heimdallarchaeota archaeon
ATTAAATGGTTAGAAGAAATAGGTGAAATCAAAGGAGATGTATTAGATGTTGGTTGTGGTACTGGTCAAAATTCATTATTTTTGGCGAATAAAGGATATACAGTAACAGGTATTGATAAATCTGATAAAAGTGTCAATATTGTAAAGGAGAGGGCTCAACAAAGAAAATTAAATGTTGAGATAGTAAATTATGATATATTTGAATTAAAAAATTACCCCAAATCATTTGATACTATTATTGATTCAAGTATATTTCACATGTTCTCGGATGAAAAAAGGATACAATATGAAAAAAATATTCGGAGTGTTATCAAAGAGGGTGGTACCTACCATATGTTGGTATTTAGTGATAAAGAAACCGAAAATTATGGTCCAAGGAGAATTAAAAAAGAGGAAATAAAAAAGACATTTAGTGAAGGATGGGATATTTATAGAATTAAAGAAGCAAGAATTCGAATTAATATTGGTAAAGGATGGGTTTGGGCCTGGTTGGCCTCATTAACAAAAATTGACATTTAATTCAATTTTCCATCCATTATCTGGAAGAACAAATGCGTCAACTAATTAATAATATGAACGTAATTAACTTTAAGAGCAATAGTCTCAGGATTAATTCGATTATAATCGAGTCAAGAGTTTATTTTACCTTAATCTATTGAATAGGTCGGCCATAAGGTTTAATTCTGTCTCATGTTTTTTATTTATTAGTTTAAATTCTTTGATTAAGAAATAATCGTAAAAGTCCAAAGAGGTATTTATCTGAATACCTCCAAATAATACAATGTCAACCTCACAATCACTCGGTATAATTTTAAGGATTTTGTTGTATATCGCATTATATACAACTTCAGTTAATTTCAACAAGGGCTCAGATGAATTTCTTATTTCTGAAAATGACCTTTCAATAACTATTTCGATATAATTTTGCTGAAGATCCCATTCATCACTTTGTTTGTCATCCTTCGATGGAAGATCTCTGTTCAACAAATTATTATATGCGGCAATTACAGATCCACAAGCTGGTGTTTCATTTTTCATTCCTTTGCGTCGTATAATACCCATTTCGCCATGTTCATCAATCCCAATATGCGAAGCAAATAATACGAACAGATTTCCATTGTCAGGCATATGGCTTAAAAATGCGTTAAATCCCGTCATCCCTGTAAAGGGCATCCCTCCCAATCCTGCTAGTGGGAATTTATTTCCCCATCTAACTTTAAAGTTAGTTACAAATTCATTTACTTCATCTGGACAACAGCTAGTTCCAAACAAAGTGTTTTTTTCGGTGAAATCATGTTCATGTAAAATTTTATTAACTTCTTTAGTTACAAAATCTCCCCTTACAGCTGATGGAAAGTATATATTGATATGGTCTTTGTAGGTGTTGGAGAGTTCTTTCTTTTTAATATAATTCTCCATAAATATCTATAATATATGTATTTTATAGCTTTATTCATATTTTTACAAATTCAAGTTTTCATATTACCCTTCAATGAATACGCTCCTATGCCATAGTATAGATAACTAAAATAATTTTTCTAAATATATTAATCCACACATCACACATTATGATATTTATTTTTCCGGTTGAATATTAGGGTAAAAGTAATTTTACAATTACTGCAGGTAACTTTTATTAAACTCAATTAATACTCAAAATTTATGCTTGAAGATTTAGAGGAAATTAGAGCTTCACATTGGAAGAGATATTTTCCTTATATACAGGTTTTCTTTTACCTTGGAGAGGGATATAGTTTAGGAACTTTGTTGCTTGTGGTTCCTCTATATGTCACTCGAGTTTTTGATGTTGACACAAGCACTGCAGGTATTGCAACAGCATTTGCGGGAATTCCATGGCTGATCAAGATTCTTTATGGCTTAATTACCGATAAATATCCCATCGGTAAATATGGACGAAGAAAGCCCTATCTCCTAATAATTGCAATACTTTCGATTCCTTTATGGTTGTTCTTTGCAACACTTACTAAATTCAATGGTGTCTATCTAGGCACTCTATTCTTTATCTCCCTACTTGCAGCATTTTCTGATACAACACTTGATGGTTATGTTGTGGATATAACTCCAGATGCAAAACAACAAATCATGCAAAGTGCCGCATGGGGTGGAAGAGGTGTAGGTACCATTCTTGCATCACTAATTTCATTGACCTTGGTTGACCAGGAGAATTACGAAATGGCGTATTATTTAGCTGGATCAATTTTTGTTATAACTACTCTCTCAGCCTTGGCTCTTCCAGTTATCGATTTTGAGAACCAAAGTAACTTAGTAGTTGGTTTCAAAAAAGTCTTCAAGCTTAGGGAAACTTGGCTTATTCTCATTATTTCAACATTTATGGGTGCAGGTCAAGTAATGTACACATTTGCTAGTGTTCTTCTTGACGAATATGGATTTGAAGATGCTCAGATCAGAAATATAACTATCTTCTACTTTGTTGGAAATGTATTAGGTGCTTTACTTATTGGTTTATCTGCTAAATATATCAAGTTGAAATCCGAAACCCTTCTTGCACTAATTTTATTAGCAGGTATTGTTTGGTCCCCGCTTGTGGTTGTTTCAGAGGCTGAGAGTTTCTTATTTGTATTTTTCTTTGTTTTGGGAATGATCATGACTGCTGGTACAGCAGTGATTAGTAAGATCGCTATGGAGTATTCACCTGTCGAGGTTTCTTCAAGTATGTTTGCACTCTTTGCCTCCGTAAATAATCTAGGTTTATTGATTGTCTCACCTCTTTTTACAGGATTTCTCCTGAATTTTTTCAGTCCCATTATTGTCATATTATTGGCAGCCGGTTGGTTTGTCCTTGGAATTATTTTTCTTATGATACTAATTCGAAGTAAAAAGAGGTTGGATAAGACAATGATAACATATTGATGTATTACAATTATCACAAATTCACCAGTAAATACTCTGATCAATTGATTCCTAGTTAGAAATTCAAGGATCTTCAAAGAGAGGCTTATATCTAGAATAGCTAGGTTTGAATCCAAATCTTTAGGTCGATGGTTAGAATGTTTGTAGATGCAAATAATTAATTAAATCATAATGCGAATACACTTAGTGTATTGAAAGGACAAAGTCTGATAATATCTCGTAAATATATTTACATAAACGAATATTATTGACCAGGTGCAGGAGCTGCTTCATGTATTTCTATTGAACAGCTATCGTCCATTGCTAAATGGGGGTGCCCATCGAGCAATTTTTTTGCTGCATCCATTGATTCTGCTTGGATCATTGAATAACCGGAAACTTCTCTTGTACTGTTTCCGCCACCGGACTTTGAAACAGTTTGCCCTCCAAAAAGGGGGTTACCGAAGTCAAGCATGGCATCGCCAACTCCTTCCATCCAAACTTTCCATCTTCCCATTTCTTCCATCATTTCATGAGGTTTCATTCCAGCCATTTTTTCATTAAATGAAGGAGGCGCGTGATATAATACTAAATATTTGTTCATAATAAAATCAACTCAATTTGATAATATGAGCAATCAGAAATTGATATTTAAATGGATTCAGTAGGGGATAATTTTAATTATAGTTGGAAATTGAGGATTTAGTGTTGTATATTCTATTAATTTCCAAGCAATTCCATTCACAATTACTTGGTCAATCCGTAATTATTGCTTTTCTTTTTGCTTCAATCGCTTTTAGTTTTGTCGCTGTACTATTTTTGAAAAGACAATTGGGTATTGAAATAACAAGAAGACTGGATTCTAAGGCTATAACTTAATTTAAATTAAGCAAAATAGTCACTCAAGAATTTTCGATCTATTCGAATTGATTTTTCAATTGGTTTATACACCTTTTTTTCTACCATTTTATTATAATCTGTTTTGATCATCTTAGACACCTTTTCAGGAATATCCTCGTTTAATACTGTAAAACTAAAATTTCTTCCTGGTTTAATTTTATCTCGGTCCCATTTGAATTTTTTACCTTTTAATTTTCCATCAAACCACATTTTGAAGGTGAATGGAAGCTTCTTTTCTTTCTTCAATAAGCCGAATCGTTTTCTTCTATAAATCTTTGGCTTAGAGGATACTACTACTGAAATTAAAAATTGGATTTCTTTGAGATAAACATCTTCAATCTGACTCCTGTCTGTAGCTGACAGAAAAGCAGACATATCGTCATGACTGTGTATCCAGCCTAACATCTTTTTTCCCTCAAGCCTACCTGTTTGGGAATAGTAGTATAAACTCTGATGTCTTAACCCAGATCTTTCACTCTTATCGAGTCCAGAGTTAACTCCGAATGATGATACAATTTGTTTCAATAGCAATATATCATTAATAATGAATAAACCTGAAACTATTTCGCCCCACAGTTCTCCACTCCATTCAAAACCTCGTCCAATTTGATTAAGAACAGAAATAGTTTCAATGACATTATCTGTGAAGAATACTTCAACCATAATTTTTATCTTTTTTTTAGTATTTTAACATAGGACGAAAATAGAAATAATTTCAGTAGTTTAAAAGATGAAGTTGCATTAAGTAGTAAACCAGAAGAGGTCTAATTATGAGTAAAACAACAGTTACAGTCCTTTTAGAAGGACAAACATTACCTCCATTTTATATTGATTTGGAAGAACGAGGAAACGTAAGTTTGCAAGAATTTATGGAAGTTATGCCGTATGGTGATCAGAGATTGATCGATCTTACCCGAGGAAAACGAATTAGCATGAATGGGCATGAAGTAGAGGCTAATAATTGGTATAGCACTTTTCTTGGTGGTGAGGAGATTTTCATTGCAATACTTGCCGGTGGTGTTGTCGCTGGGATAAGATTTCATAAGGGTGTGATCGCTCACGGCTATTCTTGAAGTACCCACCGCTCACAAAAATTTAGTGAATCCAGAGATCTTGTCTGTTAATGTATCAGGGATTGGTCTGGGGCATCTAGGGAGTTGGACTTTGATCGGGTTATCTCAACTTGGAGTTCCAGAATTATATTTATATGATTTTGATGATGTTGAAGATCGGAATTTATCTGGAACTCCATATAAAAATGATAACGTTACTAAATCAAAAGTAGAGGTTCTGAAAACTCTTATCGAGGAAACTAACCATGAATCAAAATTCGTACAGGCAATAAATAAGAAAGTTACAAATTCTGAAGATTTAACTGAACTAACAACTTTTTACATTATTTCCACAGATGATCTCAAGAGTAGATTAGAAATATTTAGAGCCATAAATTTTAATCATCAAAAAAATAAAAAAGAAGGCTTTTTGATTGACATGAGATCACGAGCCAAAATCTCTGAAGTTTATGTCATAAATCTCGCAAATGAAATTTCTTGCTATTGGTATGAAAAATCAATCGAAACACGGTTATTGGATAAAACAGAACCTGTACATTGTAATGAATCAAATATTATTCAGAATTCATATTTAGCAAGTTCTATTGCAATCCAATCATTTTCTGATATACTTGATGGAGACTTGACCACAAAATATTTCAGATTATCAATTGAAAATTGCAACATTAGTAGAGTCAAAGTACCACTAGATGAATTTCAAAAAGAATACAGAAAAATTAAATTGAGTAAGCCCTGTCAGATATGTAAGAAGAAGCATAAATCCTGGAAAAAATTACAAAGTTGCAAGATTAAACCTGCTAAAGTAATTAAACAACCCAAGAATGATGGATTAGCGGATAGGGACTCTATTTTTGATTAAATTCACAAGAATTTCTACCAATGAGTAAATAAAAATCTGAACCTTTCAATTAGAAATTTATCAATAAATGCTGTCTACAAATTTCAATTGTTTCCGAGATTATAAGTTAGAATCTAACCATATTATCAAAACACATATTGGTGGGTTAATTGGCTAGGAAAAGCTATTATCAAGGAGAAATAATTCAAATTCGAGTACGACAATCTAATTTGTACCATAGGCAATGGGCAATAAAGAGGTATGACAGGCAGCGACAAGCACTAATGAAGGATGGTCGGCCACAAATTTATGTGGTTTCTGAAACGAATCAAAAAGAGGATGGGACGTTTGTTAGAAAACATCAATGGATATGTGGTTGTATGGATTGGACTAGGAGACGCCAGAAATTAACTGCACCTAATGACAGATGCAAACATGTTGATGCAGTAATTCGTATGGATGGTGGGACAGTAGTTGTAGAAACAACAAACAAAATTTTCAAAAATATTACAAGAATCCAAAATATTTCGGACTTTGAATTTGGAGGTTATACTCCGAAACGTATGGTGATTTGTAGTTGGTCTGGAAGGTCGATTCAATATTTCCACATAATCACTCTTCCTCCACAGTCTATCCCGATTTCAGTTGAAGATACCCAAGGGCACAATTTTATTGTGGGTTATATTAAGGGAAATAGTGCTTACTTGGCCATCGCCCAGAGAGATCTTCAGAATTTTGATCAAGGTAGTTTCTTTTCTACACTTGCTAAGCGATCTTATTCACCTAAAGAAAGTGAAATGCTGCTAAAGATGGAAGAACAGAGAGATAGGCTCGCAAAAAATTTTGGATCTAGTGCAACATCTGAGTTAATGGTGTTTGATGGGGAATTTTCTGATAAAGACATGCGGGAACTGGATAAATTAAGATCCAGTGGAACAATAGATGATTATCGGATAATTAAATCATCGATTGTATTTATGTTTAACAATCGAATAATTAAACATAGATCTCATCAGGTTTGGAAAGGTGATTATATTATTATGATAGGTAAGTTCCCTAATTTCTCTGTTATGGGGAAAAACATAATAGGAAGTTCTGGTTATAGGCAAAACACAGGAATCCACCCCCATGTAAATAGTAATGGACTTCCCTGTTTAGCTACCTATAATTCCATGGTTGTAACATCATTGAATGATCGGAATTGGATCCAATTTACTCTGATAGTTAGTGATTTCTTGTCTCAATATAATAAAAACAGTCCATACATAAGGTTGTAATCTATTTTCAGTAGTCTTCCGATTAATCTTGTGGAACTAGGGTGATATCCTCATCCTCGTCTTCTTCTATTTTAACAAATTTCTTGATGTTAAATTTGGTTATTAGAGCTGGAGGAATTTTAACAACTCCAAATTGATCGACAAAACTCATTTCATGACGAACAGTCCCAGCTAATCCTCCATCACCTTCTTTTCCAGCAATTCTGTAACTTGCAATTGCCCCGTCCATGATATTAAATGAAAAATCTGTCATACGCTCGAACCTTCTATCATGTGTTACCACAATTATTGTTATACCTGTCTCCTTATTGAGTTTTTTCAGATATTGTATTATTTCCATTGTGGTTTCAGAATCGAGTTCACCTGTTGGCTCGTCTGCTAAAAGTAATTTTGGTTCATTTACTAATGCAATTGCCAATCCAGCCCTTTGTGCCTCTCCACCCGATAATTGGTTCAATTTATGTTTGCCCCTTTTATTGAGTCCCACAGCATCAAGAAGTTCTTTCATCCTAGTTTTTCGTTTATTTTTTGGATAACCTGATAATTCCATTACGTTAATCAGATTCTCTTCTATAGACAAATTTGGTAATACATTATTATCAGGATTCTGCCATAAATAACCACAGAAGTATCTGCGATAACGATTTATTTCATCAGGGGAAAGACGATTAATCTGAATTCCATCAACTGTGATTTTACCGGTTGAAGGTAACAACATACCTCCTATTAGGTTTAATAGAGTGCTTTTGCCTGATCCAGAAGGTCCAATAATTGATGATATTGTTCCTTTTTTAATTGTGAGTTCAATACCTCGGAGAGCCTGAAAGAAAATGTTGCTTTTTGGATCTCTGTAATCCTTCGTTACACCAGTCAGTTCAATGAAATCAGTTTTATTATTTTCTACATTTTCTACCATAAATCTCACCTACTGTGCTCGTAATACGTTTTGAACCTTCTTTCTTGAGATTCTGAAAGCTGGAATGAACGCAAGAATTAGTGATAAAGCTGTGATCGCTGCACTTGTATAGAGTAATAATGATAGAGGATACTTCATTGCAAATGGAGGGATAGTATTAGCACTACCACCGAGAGTCACTAAAAACGTAATCTTCGAAAGAAAAATCCCAGCTAACAATCCAAAAAATACACTAGTGAAAATAATTATTGATATTTCATAAAATAGTAATTTCACAATCTGATTCCTCTTCATCCCTAATGCTCTGTAAATACCTAATTCTGCCGACCTCGAGCCTAGCAAGACGTATGAATACGAAAGGATTCCTATTATTATCACTAGAGACGTAATAAATAGAATTGAGTGAAGAGAAATTTCAAGAAAATCATTTTCTTGCTCAGCTAAACCGTTTCCTTCCTCAATTGATTGTAATATACTAACTGCGAATTCTTCGTAAGATGAAATTTTAATTTCTTCATCATTTCTGAAAATAAAATTTAGCTCTTCAGTAATTTTGGACGCTTCGGCTTGATTTTCCAATTTTATGTAAAAACCTTGAGTCAACTGCCATATACTAACTTCATTTTCTAAAATTTCCAAAGTGTCCAAACTAACTATAAAATACAGATGCTTTTGCTCATCAGCAGTTAATTCAGGGTCTGGGATATCAAAAATAAAATTAGGAAAATAATCCACAATACCGTTTAAAGTAAGATCATATTTTTTAGAAGCTGTACTTCCATAACGTAGTTCATGAGTATCTCCTATATCTAGATCTAGAATCTCAGCAAAATTTTCTTGTAAAATTGTTGAACCGTTAGTTCTTAAGTTATCAACTAATGTTGAAATAGCTTCACTTGAATAGGACTCTTGCCAGTACGCTGTATTGACAAAAGTATCAGGATCAATCCCAATAAAATGACTCACAATGGCGTCAATGGCTTTAGTTTCACGGGGAAGTTCATATACACTGGGTTTGTAGATTAATTCTTTTACGGGTGATATTGATGATACTCCTTTTATCATTAATTTATCAATTTGGGTGGAATTATGAATATCTATTCCTTCGACATAAATATCAGATCCGAGCAGATACTGTGCCCTTTCTTCACTCGTTTCAACCATTGTATTGGTCATTACCAACCCCATAACCGCAAACATCATACTTGTTATTAATAATGCAACTAACTTGTTAGTAAAATTTTTATTTGTGATTAGATTTTTTACTGCAAGATTTAATATGTCAAATCTGATTTTCAAGAACTGCAGAATATAATCCAATGTTTGTATAAGATACCGGCCCACAACTAAGGGAAATCCAAAGACAGAAAACAATAACATCATGGGTCCAAATTGATCATATACAACCTCATTGAGATTCTCAGATATTGATCCAAATAAGACAAAAACCCAGAATAGAATACTGATAATGAAGAATATCAAGTCTAAATTGAATTTTAACCAGAACGGTTGTTTATCCTCCAATGGTATCATAGTTTCGTCAATTTCTAATTTTGCGACTTTATTTAAGGCAATTAGATTAAAATCCAGGGATAGTAATAATCCCAGAAGGGGTAACCTCCAATACAAGTTTCTGGGGATAATTAGTTCAATTGCAGGATTATTAAAGGCAAGTAAACCTGAACTTTTCAAGAACAATGAAGATAATGGAATAGAGATTCCCATCCCAATCCCAGTGGCCAATACAGAAGCTATCAGAATTTCAGCTGTCAACATCGTTCTGATCTGAAGTATCGATCCTCCTCGCATTAACATCTGGCCAAATAACTTCTCTTTTCTCTTTTCAACAATCGTGAGTGAAAAATAGAGTAGAAACAGTGATGTTAAAATTAAAGGAACTGATGTGACAAGCATTATGCGATTTAAATCCGATATACCTTCTAAAAATTCTGTAACCAAGCTGCCGAGTGATGAGGTGACTTGATTTGTAATAACTAGTGATGTTGAATGCGAAACCCTAACACTACTAAATCCAGTTACTAGAGCTGAGATTTCATTCACAAATTCGCCGACCTGAGTATTTAGATCTAGTAATGGCAAATCAATTATCAAAGGGAGATTAATTTTTATGAAACTCGTATACCCGATTTCACCGTATGTGTAATTGGTTATATTTGCCTTATTCTCTGAGTTAAATAGGTGGGAAAATAAATCCCATTCTTGATTATCCCTAAGATAGAAATTAGCTTGATCAGACTTAAAAGGAAGTCGTAAATTATTTGACTTAATAAATGCCAAGTCATCATCATTTAATTGCCAAACCCGATCAAAGGCGTAAGTGATATTATTGAATGATTGAGAGTGATCAAATACGGGGAATTGGGTTGGTTGATCAACTAAAATTTTCATTGTACTGTTTGTTTCACTTATATCGAGAAAATCGTCAATACCATAAAATGCAGTCCCAATGGCTGTTCTTGCTCTTGATATCGATGGAGGAACTACTAGTAATGATTCGCTATTATTATATTCAAATCCTTGAAAGGAAGGAAATTGACTATAAAGATCATACACATGTTTGGAATACTCATGTGTCGTTGCAGTTTGAAAATCCATCCATCTTGATGCTGCATCGAAATTAAATCTCGGACCCAACATTATTTTAAAAGTTAATCTTCCATAAGACCAAGATGAATTATATTCAAATCCATATTCTTCCATCCAATCATCTATTCTGGGATCAAAGACAGATTCCCAAATATCGAAAACTGATTTATTTGCATTATTTACTTCTATTCTAACTAAACTAAGATCATTTCCTTCAATAAATCTATCAAACCCAGCTTGACGATAACTGGTGCTCATTATTGAAACTTGAGCTATCACCAATAATGCTAAAACCAATCCGATTGTTGTTGCGAGGAGATATTTCCGGTTAATTTTCAAATATTTTCTGATTATTTTAACTCCATCAATCGCTTTACCAGAATGTGGAACTGCTAAAATACCTAATTCTTTCCTGCCCTTAAACCAGTTTTGTATCAGATTTTTAATGATAAAAAATAATAGAACAACAGATGCAACAATTGTTATACTTCGAAAGATATCAGCTTGAAATATTATATAGAAAATCAGAGAATTTAGGGCAATTGATAATGAAATCATCACCCATGACCTTTTTGAACCTCCTTGATATCTTTCATAGGTCATCGATTTCCCATTTGCTCAATCTGATAAAAAGATATTGATCAAACAGCAAAATCAGAGATTACATGGCTTATACCCTTGTTTTTGGCCAATATCACTCGTAAGTATCCTTGAGATAGAAATGAGTTAAGATAACGCGATACATGAATTTGCTCGATCAATCCAGTATTTTACAATTTGACAAATCTAACAGTAGAAATATTCTCAGAATCAGAATTGCCAAATTGCAGAATTTTCACATATGAAATTGAATCCACCAAAAACGAATTAACTAACCTGCTATTTGTTATCTGCACTATGTTTTTATATTTCTGAAATGTCATTCTCCTGTTGAGCAGGTCAAGAAGTCAATCTATGGAGAAAAGTTCTTGGTTTTTCAATATTGCAATGGTAATCATAAATGCCTTGATACTATATTTAATATTTGAAGATCAATTATTTCTCTGGATTTTTATTGGCAGTATTATCGTATTTGGCATATTTGTACTCCGATCTCTTATTACACGTATCTTGACCTTGGGAAAATCAATTGATAAAATGGAAACACCACATACAGGTGGTTTCCTAGACGGTATCAAGTTATCCAAGAAATATCTCACAATCAACAAGAAGTATACTTTTACGAGTATAATTGGCTTATTGCTCGCAATTCTTGTAATATCACAGGTATTGATTATAAATTCCAGCTTCAGACAAACGAGTTTCAATCAATATATCCAGCATACTAATACAACAGGTTACGAATTTCAAATTGACCATGTTGATAATCAGACATTCTTGAATTGGGAGGAATACGTTTCAAATAATCTAAATCGATGGGAACATATTTCTGAATCACAAATCAAATCTTTTGATTCAATCGGTAAAATTCGGTTTAACATTTATCTCGGAGAATTTATCGAACAAGAGAAAAATGAAAGTTGGGCTAATTATATCCTTGGTGAAACTCGATTATGGACTGAAGAATATTATCAAGTTTATTCGGGTTTTCCTTCATTCCCTGGATTCTCTTTTGATCCAAATGACAGAGTGTTAATTATTCCTTCTGATTTAAAATCACCATATAAAAATGGAACAACAACAGATTATGACACAAATGAATTCATAATTTCAGAATCTGAAACCTATAGCTTCGAAATCTTAACCGATTTCTCGAAGCATAATATAATTAATGGAACCATGGAGGATTTCAATAAAATTAGATATAATGTAGATAAAGTCTGGCAACTAACAGATGAAGACATTGGATATTTGAAGAACAGCCAAATCTTATTACCAATATCATCGACATGGTTTGGGCTATTTTCTTCCAATGGGGATGAGTGGGATCTTTATCAGAATTTACTAAGATCAAATTTCAATACAACATTACCTGATTTTGTTTGGGGAAAGCCTGGCATAAGTGGGCAAATTAGAATCGAAATTAAAGACATTAAAGATCAATCATTGGATACTCAAATGATTGAATTAACGAAACTTATTACACAAGTAGATGAGGATATTTCTCAATTTATTGAAAATCAAGAACCACATATTCCAACATTTCAAATCTCATTTAAGTCTTCGGCGCCTCTCAGCGTACAATTTAACCGTTATACAAGCGGGACCTCTGATTTGAACAGAGCAATTTTGATGACTTCACTCCCATTAGTTCTAATCTCACTATTCCTGCTCTATTTTTCTCTTACACTTATTGAAAAGCGGAAAGAAAAGCTATTCGGGCAGATGCTTATTAGGGGCAGTTCCATATTCCAAGTTAGAGGGATGTTACTGGTTGAAATAATATTCTCATCTTTGATAGCCACTGCTGTTGGTATGGTTTTGTCTGTTCCAATCTCATCTCTGTTTTTAAAGAGTTCAGGCTTATTAGAATTTAACAATCCGTCAACCACTCTAGTAATTCCTGCGAATTGGATCTGGAGATTACCTTTAATTGGAATGTTGTTGGCAATAGATTTCAATATGATTAGTATAAATAATATTGCGAAATTGGAAATCGAAGAAGCCGTCTCTAGTGTTTCCAATAAAAAACCATTTTGGATCAGAATGAATCTTGACCTCGTTTTGTTCCTTCTAAGTGGCGTATTTTGGTTAATTATACTAAATTTCAAGATTAATTTTGAGTATGCGAATTTAATATACTCAATCATTGCCCCCATCATGTTAGTTATTACTTTAATCGGCTTCCCACTTGTTATCGGTAGGTATTTCATTCAATTCCTTGAAAAATTAGTTATTTTCTCAAAATTAAGATTTGACATGTTAACTTTAGCGATCCATAATATCAACAAAAACAAGCAATTCACAACTCAATTAGTTGCATTGCTTTTGACTGGGATGATGTTATCATTTATGGGGCTTGTAATGACTCAAACTATGTCTGAAGTTAGCGATGAACGTGCAAAATATTCTTTAGGTTCTGATATTTATGTTGAAGGGTTGGATATAGATGACCCGATAAATGACGATAAACTTGATATTGATGGAGTTGCTGGATTTTCATATTCAAAAGAACTTGTGTATACTCCTGATAGGATTGAACTTCCCATTGGTCAAAATGAGAATGACATACGCACCACACACATACTTGGTGTAAATCCTGATACATTTCCCCGTGCGGCTTTTTGGATGGATGATTATGCAGATTTGGATTTGGTGACCCTTATGCGATCTTTAGGTAGCTTACGAGACGCCTTCTTTTTGAGACCTGCGATTATAGAGCGAACAACAGCCGAAGCCTTAAACATGGAGATTGGTGATCGATTAAGCTTTTCTTTTGGATTTCAAGGAAGATTATCAACCTCATTTACAATAGCTGCGTTTGTGGACTATTTTCCACGATTCATTACTGAAATTCCTACAAATAACCTCGATAATACTGGTAAGGTACAAGACATCTTTATCATAACTAGACTTGTAACCACAGAAAACCTAGATGCTGCATTATCGTTTGATTCTATCTCTACAGGTGCCTATGTCAAAATAGAAGAAAGTGCTGATATTACACAAGTAGCAGAAGCCCTCAATGCTAATTTTATTGATAACGAGATGATAAAAGTCGTTATATACACAAATGAAATTATTAGTTTACTTCAGAGTTTAGAAAGCCAAGGTGAACTAGCCAAAGAAGAAAATGAGATTTTTGAAATATCATTACATTCAATCCTTCTAATTACATTTATTGTAAATATTGTAGGCATGGGATATTATTCCTTCAGTTTTACTTCAGATAGACAAAAAGAGCTTGGAATTTACCGAGCCTTGGGAATGAAGCGGAGACAGATTACAAATCTCCTCTTTTACGAAATTTTACTAATTGTACTCAGTAGTATTATATTCGGAATGTTAGCCGGGATTTTTGTATCTTATATTACACTTATAATGATTGTAGGTGGGGGTGTGCAGATCGTTCCTCCAATTTCATTGGTTTTCCCTCAAAACCCTTTAATGATCTTAGCGGCTACCACAACTATTGCAGCTTTGGTTTTGGCGTTTATTCCTGTATTCTTAACCACACGAAAGCAAACTGCAAATATATTGCGTGCACAGTAGGAGTTTAATTTATGACGTTTGAAACTAATGATTTTATTGAATTGCGAGCTGTTACTAAAAATTTTAAGGATCCAGAAAGCGATATTTATTTTCAAGCCCTCAGAGGTATAGATTTGTCCATACGTAAAGGGTCGATGTCTGCCATTATAGGTCCCTCGGGTGCGGGAAAAAGCACTTTACTTAATATTATTGGGGGTAATCTTGCACCTACCACAGGAGAAGTGAGAGTCGATAACCACGTAATCAGCACTCTAAACTTGATGGAGCTTCATAAATACCGTCGCCATATGTGTGGTTTTCTATGGCAAAATCCAGAACATAATCTTTTATCACATATCTCGGCAAAAGATAATATTATTCATGCAATGGAAATCTCAGGTTATCCTAAAGGAGAGCGTAAGAAGAAAGCACTAGACTTATTGGACTCACTTGGTTTGAAAGCAAGAGCTTCACATAAATTAGGTCAACTGTCAGGTGGTGAAGCTCAGAGAGCTGGATTGGCAGTAGCCCTTGCAAATGAGCCTAAACTCCTATTAGCAGATGAACCAACTGGAGAACTAGATTCAGAAACGACCCTCGAAATTGTTGATTATCTTAGAGAATTAAATAGGGAGCAAGGATTAACAATTGTTGTAGTCACTCACGATATGAGATTTGAAAACCTAACAGATCATTCCTTCAATATTATGGATGGGGTGATTGCAAGTTACAGAGAAGTAAATGGACAGGTATTAGATCATAAGATTGGCCCAAATCGATCAGAAATGAGTGTTGTAAATCGATTTGGTATGGTTAAAATTCCAGAAAATATTATGAAAGCTCATGGAATTAGTAAATTTGTGAAATTCGAGATAAAGGAGAAATCTGGGAAAATAGTCATTAGGCCTATAAAGGATGAAGAATTGTTATAATTGGATCAAGAGAAAAAAATCAATTATGTTTTCTATTAAATTAATTTAGTGATGTAAAATTGATGTTATACAAAATAAAATATTTTGAATAATTGAAAGTTTTTATTGAAAAAGATAAATAAATGATAGTAAAATAATATAAAAATTATATTAACGTAAGCATATTTATTTAATTTTTAACTAAAATGATAGCATGCCTAAAATCTTACTGATTGATAACGATGAAAAATTCCAAGCAAAATTAAAAGAGAGTTTCGAAAATCTTGATAATGAGGTTTCTACAGCCTTACCTGGTGACGAGGGCATTAAAAAATACAAAGATGATGGTCCAGACCTTGTGTTGCTGAATTATGGGCATTGTAGAGATTCTGCGGATATGATGTTTAGTGAAATCCTTAGATTTGACTCTACAGCATGTATCGTTACACTACTCAATGAAGATGTCTTAGATCAAGTTCATAGGATGTACCTAAAGGGTGCTAGATCAACCATCAAAGTACCTAAGGAATTAAAGACGAAAAAAGATGTCAAAATGGTTATGGATCAAATGTTTGCAATCTGTGATGATCTTAAATTCGATAACTGCGTTGGTTGCTGGAAAAAAGGAACTTTCACGTCTACTATAAAATTCAATTAATTTGTATAAATATTCAATTTCAAAGCCCCTATATTACTAATTTATCAATTTATATTACGCAATAAATATATCTTAATACTGTAATTTTTAAAATATTACAACATTCGTACGATTCTGATGTTGATCTCAAAAATGTTTGAAAAGATAATTTTCTTTTCAGAACATGGTAAATATGATGAGGCAGAGAAAGAGATCAATTTGAAATTAGAAAGTGTTGAAGAAAATTCATCAGCATATATCATTTTGAAAACCTTCTACGCATATCTTTGTAGAGATCGAGGGCAAAATAATGAAGCTATGGAATTACTTGCGAAACTAAACGAAATTACTCATAAACAAAATCATCCTTTGGCGAGCCTGTACATCCTTACAGAATTATCTTATAACCATTGGAAACTAAGTCATTATGATACTGTAATTGAGTTAATCAAAGAATTAGAATTAATAAAAGCAAATTATACCAATCAAAAAGAAGATTATGGTGTGTTTAAAGATCATGTATTTGCAAAAATTTACAACATCAAGGGTCTAGTTAAATGGCACCAAGGTTTACTGATCTCTGCAGCTGAAAACTTCACTCAATACCTCGAAATTTCAAAAAAATTAGGGCACGATCATGGTATCGGTGTTGCCAATAACAACTTGGCTGCGTTGAATTATCAACTTGGGAATATTGATAATGCACTTATTCATATCAAACAATCTATTATTATTTGGACAAAACTTCAGAAAATCAGGGGATATGCATACGCATACAAGAATTTGGGGTTGATATATTATGCACAAAACAAAATAGATCTGTCACTTACTAATTTTGAACTTGCGTTGGATCGATTTGGTTCAATTGAAAACCAAATAGATCAAGCTGTTACTCTTTTCAATATGATTTTGGTATGTTTAAGCACAGGAGAAATGTCAACTCAAGTTAACCAATATTTGGCTCAACTTAAGGAAATGACAATAATAAACAGTCATAGTACAATAGCAAATCACTATGAAATGGCTAAGAATATTGCTTATATGTATGCTGGGCGTTTGAAAGAGATTTCAAAAGCATACAGTTATTTCGAGGAATTTGTCAAAAACGAGGAATTAGAGTTTAAACTTGTAGTATTTGCCGTTAGATATATTTGTGAATACCTAATTATCGAGCTAAAAAACAATAATTTAGATGAAATCTTTGATGAATTAACCTCATATGTTCGTAAACTAAAAGAATTGGGGTCCAATGCTCCTTCTCATAGTGTGCTTGTGGAGGCTTTAATTTTAGAAGGAAAATTAATATTTGCAACAGGTGAAATAAATCAAGCTAATGACTTATTAGCCTCAGCAAAAACAATTGCTTTAGATCATGGAGTGTTAACACTTGTACAAAGGGTAGAAGAAGAGCAGAGTTTATTTAATTCTCGAATTATTAACATAAGGAAAATGCTCGAAGCTGATGCAACTAAATATGAATTACTTGATGAAATTGAGATGAAGGATTATATAGATGAAATTAAAAAAATTTTGGATCTTTAAATTGTCACTATCATGATACAGAGGTGTACAACCATATCCCGACAACAATTAACATTATCCCAAGCAACATCGAAATTTTGTGAGAAGCATCATGAAATCTCATAGTGAAATCATTGCCCAAATCCGACATTACGACACTTGCAACCAAAAATGGTGTTCCTGCTCCAATACTAAACATTAGAACAAGAATAAATTGCTCAACAAAAGCCAGATCTAAGGTATTGTTAAAAAATGCAAAAAAGTAACCACCTGCACACGGGGCTGCGATGATTGTATAAAGCAAACCAAGTATGAAACTAACCAAATACGGATTGGGTTCCTTATCTTCATTTGATATCATATTATAGAACCACTGTGGGATTTGTATTCTGGATAAGAATACTGGAGGGCGAATTAATAATACACCCGCAATAATTAGAAACACTGATTGCAATGTCGCAAAATTTACATAATTATTAATAAGAAACGCTCGAAACGCTTGATTCGTCAAGAATGTTAATGAGAGGAATACTAAAAGTACACCTACCATCAATGATAAAGATGACAAAACAGATTTAGTTTTAGAATGTCCTGATTTAGTCACTATTGCCACATATGTAGGAAACAGAGGAAACAAGCAAGGGCTAAACGTAGCTAATAGACCTAAAGTGAAATTTATTGTGAGGTCAAATCCATCTATCATCGTAATCACAACTAACTATGTTATAAATAATAATAATGATACAAAACTAAGATTTCGTATCTGTTACCTCTTTCGTAGAGGAGGGTATAATCTTTAGATAAAACACAACTACCACTAACAATAGTCCTACCATTCTAAATAAAACATTTGAAAATAGATCACTAAGTAATGTTCCAGCTTCTGCAGATGCGTCCGTATTGAATGCAGCCTCGAAGGGGACCTCAAAATGCTCATTTATCGCGTCGAGTATGACTTTCGGAGTCGTTACACCTTCCCATTTTTTGAAAACTGTTCCATCTTCCTTGAACAAAAACAACGTTGGGAGATTAATTACCTCATACTGGCCTTTGAAATCTAAATTTAAATCTAACCCAAAAGCCCATTTAGAATCATATCTCGTTTTTAATTCAGCAACCTGAGACAGGTCATCATTAATATCAATACTCAAGGTAAGTATTGAAACACTTGAATCCACAGATTCATAAACTTTATTCAAATTTTGAAGCTGTAAATCACAAGCAGTACACCAACTAGCTGTGGCATCAACAAGCAAAACCGTATCTTCAAAAGTCGTGAAATCTAAAGATTGAGTGTTTATACTGGTGTATCCCCCGCTCAATGAGTATGCTTGAGTAACAGGGAGAGATGATAAAGTTAATACCATAATAATTGTCAATAGTGGGACTGATTTACTGAAAGTTTTCACTAATACCATAACCAGTGCTATTAATCTGTATTTAAAACCTTAAGTCGTGAAAAAAGAATTAGATATTTTAATAAATTCTAAAAAAAGAAATAAACGAACCTTAAAGCAAGTAATTTTCTGTGATAAAAATAAGACAGAGACACGAAGGATCACAAATTAACTCTGAATGGTAAAGAAATTGTATATTCATTACATCGGTCACCAAAGCGAAGAAGTATCGGCATTCAAGTTCATTTAGAGAAGGGCTTAGTTGTTAGGGCACCTACCAAGGTCAATCTTAAAAAAATTGAAGAATTTCTACAGAAAAAAGAAGATTGGATTTCAAAAAAGATGTTTTACAGGGATGATGTCAACTCAAAATCAGAATCCAGAGATTTTTTAACAAATGAAACTATTGACGTTCTCGGTAGACCCTTAATCATAAACTATGTACCTCACAATAGTAAAAGATTGAAATTAGAGTTTGTATCAGATAAACTTCATTTTTATTTACCTCAAGAATACAATCGTGAATTAAATCGAAATAAGTTAAAAATGAAAATTATTTCATGGTACAAAGAATTTGCAGTGAAAATTATCCAATCTAGATTACCAATATTCACTTTTCAACTTGATCTGTACCCTAAAGACGTTAAAATACGCTTCTACAAATCTCGTTGGGGAGCATGTCGTGATGATGGGATAATAATTTTCAACTGGAGAATAATTCAAGCCCCCATTGAAATAATTGACTATGTAATTGTTCACGAGTTATGTCATTTGAAATTTATGAATCATTCAAAACAATATTGGAATTTAGTTGAATCTGTTTATCCAAACTATAAAGAATCAAGAAAATGGTTGAAAGAGAATGTTTTGCAATTAAAATTTGAATAATTGCAAATTAACTTGCCTTCCTTCACAATGTTATTGAGGTAGTTTTGCACAATTGACCTATCTCTAAACATGACTCCGACTCTACATGGGCAATGAGAGTAAAAACTAAGTCATTCAACGTTAAGAAACTACTTAGGAAAGATGTCGACAGAGGTGTACAAAAAAAGGGTTTGCACGTTTTTTATAGAATGGAGATCCCTTACAAGAAAGTATTAAATGAAGTAACTAAATTCGATGTGAAAATTAATGCTTCAGAATCTGCTAAGCAAGTAAAAATTCGCAAACTAAACCATCCAGATGATGATTTAAATTTCATGTTTTTATACAATGCAATTTTTATCGCTGCACCTGATCCTTCTAGGATTGTTACACTAGAAGATGTTCAGACATTTCCTCCAGATCGAACGTTTATTGCAACTTTATGGCATTCCTTTGCCGGATTTGTATATTTGACAAAAGAGAAAGATCCCTTGGGAACAGGTGAGGAAGTCGGTGCTATTGCGGGGATTGGAGTGCTACCTAAATATAGAGGTCGAAAAATAGGCTTACAATTATTACGACATAGCGTAAATTATTTTAAGGATAAAGGGATTGAAAAATTGATATGTGAGGTCTATGA
>JAAFKL010000253.1 GCA_021399405.1 Candidatus Heimdallarchaeota archaeon
ATTAATACCACTAGCATATTTAGCAGTTATATTCATCATTCTAGGTTTTTCACATCCAACTGATATTCTCATTGGATTTTGAATTGGATGAGGAAAATTCAGAGCTTCCTTCAACTTCCAAAATTCTCCATCAAAGTTAGTAATATCGTTATGTAGCAATGATTTAATTATTTGAATTGCTTCTTCAAATCGATCAACTCTTTCCTTTCCTGAGGGCATTCCTCTCCCACCTTCCATTAGATCGTATGCTTCATATTCCGGTGCATTCCAACCTGCACCTAACAAGAGTTCATATCTTCCGTTAAGCATGACATCAAGGGTAGCAATTGATTTTGCTAAAAAAGCTGGGTTTCTTAATGAGTTAAACAAAACAATTTGTCCAACCCTCAATTTTGTAGTAGCGAGGCCAATTCCAGTCATCAGGGTCCAAGCTTCTAGATAATCATCGTGAGTATTATCACCAAAACCTTGAACATGATCATTAATGTAAGCACCTTGAAATTTTAGTTTTTCAGCTCGTTGTGCCAAATCAACCATATTCAAATAGGTTTTCGCTGGCCTTAAATAAATCCCAAATTCCATAAAATCAGGTTTGTTGTGTGTTTATTAATCGATTTTATTATGGGTATCAGAGTTAGACAAATTTGGTATCTGTTTCAAACATCGTAATTCTAAGATTAGTTAAGATTGTCTTTCGATTGTTCACGATAAAATAATTAAATGAGAAAAATAATATTTACTGCTAAATTATTCGACCTTCTATGACAATTGAAACCGACGTATATCCTGATGTTTACAAAACGCCTTCTACGGATATATTTCAGGATTATGCCAAATACCAAGGAACCGATAATGATAAATTAGACATGATTTATGCTACCTTGGAAACATTAATTGAGGTAATGGATAGGAATAAAGTTTATCAAAAATCTGCAGAATGGGATGAGGAAGGTGTAAAGCTTGTTAATGGGAAGGTAGTTTTTCCTAATGGTTATGAAAAAGTCATAGATGAAATTATTAAGGAAAATCAACTGGGAACTTTGGTTCTACCAGAATCGCTAGGTGGATTAGAACTCACCGGTGTTCAATTCGCTCCAATAATTGAATTAATCGCTCGATACGATGCAGCAATGGGAATGACTGCAATGAGCGGACTTGGTATTATGAATATTCTCAAACAGTTTTACAAACCAGAATTCGAAGAAATATTAGTAGGGTTTTCGACTGGAGAGAATACTGGATATGCAGCCTTTACAGAACCTCAAGCTGGATCCAATTTACGAAATATTAAATCAACATCAGTATTAGATGGAGATGAATATGTATTAAATGGAACTAAAATTTTCATTACTAACGGAGGGTACGCGAATTATGGAATTTTTCTCGCAAATAATATCGTTAATGGTAAAAAAGAGGGAACTAATGTCTTTTTAGTTGGAGATTATGAAGGTATAACTGCAGTAAGATTGGAACACAAATCTGGAATTAGAACTTCTCCAACTGCTGAACTCTTATTTGAGGACGTTCGAGTCCCTAAAGAACATCTTATTGGTGAGGTGGGTACGGGATATGAAAAAGTAATAGAAAGATTACTTGGCATGCGAGTATCAGTCTCGTTTCAGGCGCTCGGTAATTGCAAACGAGCTTACGAATTAGCGGAAGTTTATTCAAACACGCGAGAACAATTTGGAAAGACTATCGGGACTTTTCCTGCTATTCGAAGAAAGTTAAAACAAATGAGGCTTCAAATCCCAAGAATGGAGGAATGGGCATATGCAGGCGCTTATGCCTTAGATTGGGCTACTGAAAAAACTGATTCTATGGGAGTTCAGATAGTAAACTCCAACCGTGATAAGTTAGTTAATTCAATTCAGGAGATTTTGAGACATGAAGATCTTATTCATTATTATGTAAGTGGTGGTAAGTTGTACAATGGTGAGATTTCAAATTATTTTATGTACGATGCTCAACAAATTTTTGGAGGAAATGGCTTCATATCAGAAACAGAAATTAACAAAATTACAAGGGATGTTAGAATTTTACCAGTTTTTGATGGAACTTCAGAAATTCATAGTTGGGTAATTGAGCGATCCCTAAAATATTTGGAAGGGATGCCAGAATTTGTTAAAATCTCGTCACTCTGGGATGATAAAACTATATATGAGGACTATGTAAACTCGAAATTTCCGTCATTAAATGATAAGCTCTAAATGTTGATTGGGAATTACTCACGGACATTTTAAAATTTGTACCCGAAGTATAAATCATTCCTCAGTAATATTTTTCAGTACAGAAAATTCT
The DNA here is from genome assembly GCA_021399405.1 of Candidatus Heimdallarchaeota archaeon. The sequence continues at coordinate 2,302 of JAAFKL010000253.1, forward strand.
TCTCATTCATCAGATGAATAAAATAGAGATTGGGTACAGAATATTAATCTCAAACTACGGGTACTATGGGAATATCGGTAGGCCGTATGTTATATATGGAATTAAAACTCTAGATTTACTGATACAAAAGAAAAATAGGATTGAACACCTTTTCCAAGAATTAAAAGTATCAGAAATAATCTGTAAGGGAAGTGGTTCTGGTATAATAGATCAACTAGAACATATTATTATTCAAGCTCACAATAAAATTTCCAAAGTAAAGCTTAAATGTCTCCATCCATTCATTAATTTACAAAAACTACGGAGAATGGATCATGATGATTCAATCGTACTCCCAATTATCAACCGAGTTGTTACAAGTGAAATATTGGATCACGTAATTGACTTGATCAATGATGAGACTATTGAAATTTACCCTGAACATCTCATAACAGAAATTCAAGAACGTATATCTGATACCATGATTTCTAAAATCCTTAAAATATTGGGATCAAAAAATGTATCATTCTATGACACTGAGGATGACTCAAGATTATTAGCCTTAGGTGAAGGGAGAAATTCTATTGTAATTAAAAAAAGATTAGATCAGAAATTCATCAAATTCTTGAAATCTCCTTACCCATTACTGGATATCGATGAAATAGATGAGAGTAAATGGGGAAAATTCGATCTTACAAGTTATCTTGATGAAGATAATCTAGAAATTTTATCTAAAATGTTAGCGAAAAATTGGTCAGAATTTAGAGATCTTATCTCTCACGGATCAATCCCAAAGTATCTCATAACAGGTACAAATGGCAAAACTTCTACAACTAGAATTCTTAGTCATATATTAAGATCTGTTAGAAAAAAAACAATTGGAATAACGACAACCTCAGGAATTTTTGTTGATGGTTTAGAACCTGAATTTGGAGATTTTACTGGGCCGTGGAGTGCAAGGAATATGTTATTGAAACCTATAGATATAGGTGTATTCGAAGTTGCACGAGGTGGCTTAATCAGAGAAGGGGTAATTTTTGATAAGGTTGAGTGTGCGATAATAACAAATGTTGCTGCAGACCACATAGGAATGAGAGGAATTGATACAACAGAAAAAATGTTGAAAGTAAAAACTTTGGTGTACCATTCAGCTACTAGAAGTATAGTAATGAATGCTGATGACCCTCTATTATTTCAGTTATTCAAGAAAATTAACAAGTATCAATTCAAATTAAAACCAAATATCGCAATTTGGGGGGTTTCATCAGACCGTCAAAGGTTAAGTGAATTTGATTTCGGGTTATTAATTGAAGATGACCTTATTCTACTGATGAAGAAAAGTGGAGACCAGATTAGATGGGAAGAGATCGGGAAACTAAGTGAATTATTAGTTTCAGATCATGGTATTATCAGTTTTATGAATATTAATGCAACTTTGGCCTTAGCTGCAACTATAAGTGTTGATATTGAACCTAACCTCGCTTTTCAAAGCTTAAGAGAACTTAAGTCAGATATTGATCATATGCCTGGGAGGGGAAATCTCTTTAACAAAGCCAATAGGTGGTTCATGTTAGATTATGGGCATAATCCTCATGCTCTGGAACAGATTAAAATCACAATTGAAAATATAAAATCAAAGTATAATGTAAACAAGGTAGTATTTCTTGCACTTACTGCTGGAGATAGAAGAGATGAAGATTTAATAGAATATGGCAAAATCCTGTCAAAATTTCCAATTGAGGAGGTTATATTCAAAGATATGTGGATTGATCGTAGAGGACGTAAAGAAGGCGAAATAGGAATATTTGTAGAAGAAATTATGAAGAAAGAAGGGTTTACAGGAAAAATTTTCCAAAAACCGGATCCCGAGGAAGCCATAACTTTAGCAATTAGTAGATCCAATGAAGGAGATTTAGTTTATCTATGTGCGGAAAAATCGGAAATCATGATGAAGCTCATTTCTGAATACAAATTTGAAAGTTAGAAAGATCTTCTGAGTGAAGCATTAAAAAACAAGACCTCTTCATTTAGATAACGAAGTTATAAAATCATGAATCGAAATGATTTCCCTGCTTATCCAGCTGAAGGATCGTATTTAGACAGTGCTACCATTAATTTGTTATCTAAAAAAACAATAGATGCCATGTCTACCTTTGATATGACATTAGGAAGTACGCCACGTAAAGTATTATATGAAAGATCAAGGAAAACAACCGAAATTTATTTAGATGTAAAAGAAAAATTAGTTGCGAAATTTGGCACTAAAAGTCACAATTATGCGTTTACGCCAAGCCTCGACTATAGTTGGAATCAAATATTTCGTTCTATCATTGATTTACACGACACGAGAAAAACCAAACTCAAAGTAATTACAACCTACTTTGAGCATAATTCTTTGCTAGTTCCTCTTCAATATTTATCCACAATTGGGAAAATCAATTTACAGATATTGTCAGATTTTCAAATCTCTGACAGTTTAACAGATCTAATAGATAGTAACACTGTGATTGCTTTAAATCACATTTCCCCAATTTTAGGAAAATATAGAGATTTGCAAAAAGTGTCTGATTTAGTTAAATCTCATGGGGCACTACTGATTGTTGATTATAGCCGATCAGCAGGGCAAACAATTATTGACATAACTCAAAGTGATATTGCGATCATTGATCCATCAACAGATTTACTCTCCCCTCAAGGAGTTTCAATTATTTATATGAATGATGAGGTGATATCCTCCTATCAAAATGCGCTTCCTGGATCAGGATCAATCAAATATGTATCATCCAAGAGTGTTGAACAATTAGGAACAATTGAACGATTTGAAGTAGGAAATGTGAACATGAGAGCATTAAATGGATTGAAGCAATCATTAACAGATTTGAAATCAATTGAATCACAAATTAATAACGAAAGGGAAAAACTTCAAACATATCTTAGGAACAAAATAGATGAGTTAGAATTTGTAAAGATTGTTAAACATAATGATGATTTAGGAACTCAAGATGGCAATATAATCACATTATCCATGAGTAAAAGTCCAATTCATGATACAGTCCTCTTACTTGAGGAGATAGGCAAGGTTGAGGTTAGATCTGGTAGATTATGTGCCCATATGGGGCTAGAATTTCTTAATTTGGATGACGTTATTCAAATTTCTACTCATATCTATAATGATAAGTCAGATGTCGATAGGTTGATTGATGCCTTACAAGAAGTTAATAATATATTCTGATTTCAGAGGGCGACTGTAAAATACATCTCCTCTCCAGTCCCAACTCTCTCCTTAACTCCGACATACCCTTGCTCTTTCAATTCTTCAAGATGAGTTTTAAGTAGATCTTCTTCGATATTGACTTCATCAAGAATCTCAATCAAAGATGCTTTTTCCAAAGTTAAAATTGCCAAAGCAGTAGGTCTTAGATCTGAATCCATATCAAAAATTGTTGCGGTGTCAAGGATTTTTGTAGGATCTAGGGAACTTGTCATATCGACATCAAGATGTTTCATAACAACCTCATGTATGTCACCTCTGAAATTATCAAATAATGATTGATTACCAGTCCAAGTAGTTAGAACTTCAGCATAATTTTTGAAAAATCTCCAACCTAATGTACTCAAAACTTTGGATGGTCTTGAATCCCCATCGGTAACAAGCACTACCTGAAAATTACCAAAAAATTGTATATGATAATTTAATCCACTTAAATTTAATTGCTCTGCTGCACCTGGTTTTTTTGTTAAATCCTCCGACATTGCTTGAAATGCAGTTAACAGAGCACTTAAAATGGCATTATTTGGAATATTCTTAGGAGATTGAAAGATCTCAGACATCATCTCTCTGCCATCATTGGTAATCAGATAAACTGCATATAAAACCATGATATTTCCCCATTATTCAAATAGTTTAGGTGCGATTTCTTCCATGGTTTTTGCAAA
>JAAFKL010000254.1 GCA_021399405.1 Candidatus Heimdallarchaeota archaeon
AGTAGCGACATCATCTCGCATATGAGTGTGAAATTATTAATTTCCACACTATAAAGAGAATTACGTATTTCTCAGATGATGATATTCATATCTAATAGATGGTGATCAATTTAATTCTCACTTGGAATAACCGCTCCTTTAAATTTTCATAGTCTTGTATTATACAAAACTAATATTAGCTTTCCTGTTTCACAGGACTCCCAACGGAGGCACCTCCACAAGCGTTTAACGTCTCCATGGAGCTCATGGCGACGGGATAATCACTAGATTACCCGATAGTAATTATCTTCGGTTCAGAATATTAAGTACTTAAGTTGGATAAATACTAGTGAATATGCAAATTAAGGTCTCCTCACTCCTTGCTACACCGGTATTCGAGTCCATAATTACATAATAGGCAATAATTTTAATAATATTTGAAACTTATATCATACATTGGCATCCCTGTCCATATTTAAACCGGTAAACATGCTTTACCAAATCAATAATTATCATATTATCTTAGTTCAAAATTAAGGAAATATCACTCCATACCTCAATTGATTTTACTTCAAGTGGGTATGCTACAAGATCATAAATGATATTAAAAAAAAAATTCATTTATATTTCCTCCATCATTTTTATCAAGGACCAGATATGGGAATAATGCCTTTTACTAGTTTCAGTAAATAGATTTCTGAAATAATAATTGGTTTTGTTACATCATTTTAACTGACAAAGATATTAACTACATTTTACTAAAATAATAACTCTTATATCCTACTATAATTAAAAAATTTGTATGGACGAAACAGAAACACCTGTTGTTTTAGATATGGATCAAAGAAAATCTACTCAACTAGACCAGCTTGTACAGATTATTGAGATCAGTTTTATTTTCCTTGTCACATTTTCACTTATAGCCTTGGCAGATACTGTATTGAGTAGTTTAGATCTTTACAAAGGAATTGCCCAGGATTATCTTGGAGAGGTGAATATTGGGAGCCTGAGGGGGGGAAACTACGAGGAGATTGTGCGAATCACTCTTATTTTTAATCTACTCCTCTTTACATTTTCCTTGATATTCGGTCTTTGGATAAGACGAACCAGAGATGGTTGGAGCTGGGGAGATCTAGGCTACTCTCTAAACACACCTGGATATTCCTTCTTGAGTCTTGTTAGAAGGGGAATTCTTCTGGGTTTAATAGCGGTTATCTTGTTTTTTGTAGTTTTGGCCCCTATATCATTTTATCTCAATGGTGGTGAGAATGGATTTCTTATTTTCGCCTATGCCAAAGAAGATGGAACACTTTTCAATACTGATGCACTCAAGGCAGAATACTACTTTGGAGTGGTGGAAATGGGTTTCATATGGCCTCTCTCTGCTGGTTTCTTCTTCTTTGCGTATGCATATAATTCACTGAGGGCAAGGTTCCCCACAGGAGTCGCTAATATCCTCTCAACTCTGTTTTATGTCTTTTACCTGATCTTTTTCTTCATCATCCAGGATGGAGACAAGATCACAGGACTTGCTGATCTAATCAGCCATCCTCTGGATTTCATTGTTCAATGGGGAATGATATTTTCACTCATTCTGGTCTTGTACATCAATTTTTCTAGTTTCGCTGAAACCAAGTCGATTGTGTTGCCATTCACTATGAATTTTGTTTTCAATGTGGGATTAACAGTGATTCGATCCATAAATTCCATTATTTTTGATGCATCTGATATACTAATGCTTGTCATCCCAGTTTCAGTAGTAATCTTGATTGTAGTCTGGTTCCTTATCAAACCAAATGATTTCTCAACTATTAAACTTGGATGGAACCATTTACGACAGATTAACTATTCAAAAATTAAACTTGTGGGTTTCTTTCTCCTCTTTATGTTACTTTCCTTCCTTTTTCCAGGAATAATTAATGAGCTACTCTTCAATGAAACAATTTTGGATCCATGGGTAATCCCAGCTCTATATGCTTTTAATTTCTTTCTCATAATATTACTCTCCGTCGTTGTACTGACATATGAGCCAACAGAAGTGTATGATGTATTGCTTGTCTCGAATAATGGAATTCCTATAAGCTCTCGTATTAAATTATTTGAGACAGATGATGTACTCATATCCGGATTCTTTACAGCTATCGCATCTGTGGATCAAGAACTATCTAGCGATTCAGGATTGAAATCAATTAAGAGGGGAAAGATGGAAATTCTCTTTGAAGAGGGAGTGAATAGCAGAATAATTGCCCTGGTGGACCGGGATCAACCTAGTATTAGACATGCTATTCAGCAAAAATTCAGAGATTTTGAGATAAACACATCATTGGCCGAAATTGAGGAGGTTAGTTCCGGTAAGGTTCCAGAATCTGCAGTTCAACTAGTAAAGGAAATTGGAGAAATCTCAATCAAATTCTCCATCCCTCAGCAAACCAGATGGATTGCTACTCTGGCGGTCTCTCTTGGTCCTATAATGATGTTGCTCATAGGATTGATCTGAAAAGTAATTTTATGATCCACTTTCAAATATTTGAAATACTTGAATACTAATTAGATCTATATGATAACAAAAATTGCAATTATTGGTGTTCCACAGGATTTAGGGGCTTCTAGACGAGGTGTTGATATGGGTGCCTCTGCTATGAGAATTGCAGGTTTGCACAAAAAATTGGAAGATCTGGGTTATGAAATCAAAGATTATGGTAATATACACTGTCATGACATTGAACAGAGTGATAATATAAATATTGATGATAATCTAAATTACTTGGATCACATACTGGATACTTGTAAACACCTCAAACACATGGTTGCACAGGCTTTGAATGAAGGTTTTTTCCCTTTAGTACTGGGGGGTGACCACTCAATTAATATTGGGACCATGGCAGGGATGAAAAAATATCATGGCGGAAAGACAGGAATAATTTGGATAGATGCGCATGGTGATTTTAATACCTCACAGACTTCCTCAAGTGGAAATATACATGGAATGCCTTTCGCAGTAATCACTGACAGGGGCGATGAACGATTGCGAGCTGTTGGACCCTCACCCAGTGTGATTGAATGTAATGCAGTACAGGTGGGTGCTCGTGACCTAGATCAAGGAGAAGTTGATCTGTTTGAAGCATCAGAAGTTACTGTGTTTACTATGAGTGACATTGACAAGCAGGGGATGCACAAAATTGCCCACCGGGCCATAGAAATTGCTACAAAAAATGTTGATTTTCTTCATATATCATTTGACATCGATGCATTGGATCCAGAGTCTGCTCCTGGTACTGGTACCAGAGTTCAGGGTGGCCTCACTTACAGAGAGGCTCATCTACTGATGGAACTAGTTCACGATAGTGGTAAATTATCCTCTTTTGAGATGGTAGAGGTAAATCCCACTCTTGATATCCGCAACAAAACTGCCCTGCTTGCCGTTGGTCTTATTGCCAGTGCACTGGGACAAAAAATAGCCTAATCTTCTCAAAAGTAGCAAGTGATATATATTTCAGCAAAAAGAATAAACTACATGAAACTAAAAGAGGGTGATCTCACACCTAATTTCTCATATACCGACCAATCCGGTGAGTTAAAGAAATTCCACGATTTGAAAGGTAAGAGAGTCATATTCTTCTTTCCCAAGGCATTTACCGCTGGTTGCACTCGGCAATCAATTTCCATGCAGGAAAATTATCAAGAACTCAAGGATATGGGTGTTACAGAGATATTTGGGATATCTGTTGATACAGAGGAAATTTTAGAAAAATTTTGCAATAAATACAATTTTGAATATGTTTTTGTAAGTGATCATAGCAAAGAGATCAGTAAATCATTTGGTGTTTATAAAAATCGGCTAATCACAAGTTATGCAGATCGCGACACATTTATTGTGAATGA
>JAAFKL010000255.1 GCA_021399405.1 Candidatus Heimdallarchaeota archaeon
GTAACACCAAATTCCTTATTTGCATTTTTGATAAGTTGAGTTACTCTAAATGCATCTTGGGAGCTCAAACCACTAAAAGGTTCGTCTAGAAGTAGAATTTTTGGATTTGTGGCCATAGCCCTGGCAAAATCAAGCCTCTTTAGATCTCCATGTGGTAGTACAATGGCAGGATATTTTTGCTTTTCACCAAGATCAACCGATAACAGAGCTCTCATTCCTTCACCCTTTAATCTGGTGGGACTTGATATGAATTGTCTAGGGATTACTGGAACGGTAACATTTTCCAAAGAAGTCATGTATTTGAAGGGTTTGACAATTTGGAAAGTTCTGACAATACCAAATTTATTGAGGATTTTATGTGATTTGTACCCTGAGATATTTACACCTTTCTTATTACCTAGTTTAGTTTTCTTTCTGAATAATTTTTTAATAATATCAATGAATTCATGGATTTTGAAACTTTCAAGCTGAGTGGTATATATTTTGCCATGAGTTGGATTCAGAACACCAGATATCATGTTAAATAGAGTTGTTTTGCCTGAACCATTGGAACCAATAATACCTAGTACTTCACCTTCGTACACATCAAAATTGACTTGGTTAACAGCAACTACCTCATTAAATTTCTTAGTAAGTTCTTCTACTCGTAGAACAATTTTATCCTCTGATTGGATTTTCTCAGATTTTTCTATTACTTCACTCATATACATCACTTCACCGTGTCAAATTTCCCTAGGTTAGGCCATACTCCCCATACTTTCAATCTTGTCTTTTGTAGAAGTTCAGGCCCATAAAAACCGGTTATAGTCCCTAGAATGAAATATAGTATCATCCTTCCTTGGACAACTAAAATATTAATACCAATTAGTCCTTTTTCATTTTCTCCAAAAAGGTTCTCTAAGATAACAGCTGGATTTATTCTCTCAGACATCCAGGGCCATAATACACCCGTATCATAAAATGCGGTGAGAATTGAAATGAAAACACCAAAGAATAAGGCATTTCTTAACTGGGGTTTTGCATTGACTAGTCCGCGAGGCTGATACCTAAGTACAATGATCAAAATTAATCCAAAAATTAATACTTCAATTGTGGGGATTTCAACAAATCCTTTGTCAATATATATGCTAATGGCAAATATTAGTACAAAGGTTCCTACTACTCCTCCGGCAATGGTACCTATACCTCCCAATATTGTAAATATAATCACTTCGAAACTCCTTGTTGGAACAAAAATTGAGGAGGATGCTGTACCAAGTGATTGGACAAATAATCCCCCAGCAATGGCTGCGAAAAAACTACTTATAATAAATACCGATAATTTATAAAAATTGATATTTATACCAGAAGAGGATGCTGCGAGTTCATCTTCTCTAATGGATCTCAAAACCAACCCATATCTAGATTTAGCAATTAAATTCATGATACCGACGCAAAGAATAGTTAATATTAAAACAATAACAAATAGTTGTTCAATTTTCAAGCTATATATTTCCAATCCTACTAATTCAGATTCTATTGGATCTTGAATTAATTGTGCTCTATTGAGAATTGTAATCCCACCATCACCACCTGTATAATCACCCCAAATTTTTGAAACCAAAATTTGTGCAATTAATGGTAAAACCAGTGTCACAAGGGCAAAATATGGACCCTTCATTCTAAGGGTAAGAGCTCCTAGGAAAAGTGCAAATAAAGATACCAATGAAGCTGCATAAAAAATTGCTTGAAGGACACTTACATCTAAATTAATTCCGAATAAAACTTGATAATTATCCTCGATACCAGGAAAAATATAACTTTCACCCACTTTGGGGCCTAGTTTTATCAGAGCGGAAAGATATGCACCCATTCCTAAAAATAGAGCATGTCCAAAAGAAACCTGACCACTGTAACCTGACAGTAGATCCCAAGAAACAGCGAAAATAACCAAAATGGCTGCTTTTTGGAGAATAATTGCCATGTTAATACTAGATGGCAAAATCGATAATTCTTGTGCCTGAGTAACCGTGGGACCGATGATTTTCCACTCATCCATATAGATCACAGAAATTAATAATAAAAATCCAAATATGTAAAATTTTCTTGATTTTATATCATCAAAATAGTAAGACCAGTTAATATTCATTCATCTTCCTCCTTTACTCCAAATAGACCGTTTGGCCGAATTAGGATTATTAGAAATATTACTATTAGGGGAACAATCTTAGCCAATTTTGGATTGGTCTGTGCGATAGTAGATTCTGTGAAACCAACAATAAATCCGGCAATGGCACTTCCAAATATACTTCCAATTCCTCCAAGTGTAACGACTGCAATGGCAAAAACTAGAGGAGTCCATCCCATATATACACTCCAAGATGGAGAGTAATTAACAGGAGAGGTTAATACTCCAGCTGCCGCTGATAATCCCATCCCTAATCCCGCAGATATCAGATATACTTTTCGAACATTGATTCCCACTAACCATGCAGCTTCTGGGTCCTCAGAAACCGCTTCCATTGCCTTACCCATTGGAGTTTTCTTTATGAATAAGAAAATTATTACAAGTAAAATCACAGCCAATACAGCAGCGATAACCCTTATAGATTGGAATGGTTGACCAAATATTATATAATTATCAAATTTTTGGACTATTCCTTCTAGGTTTTTTGGATCAATACCAAATTCAATAAATTCACCATTCTCAGGGTATGTGAAAATAGGAATAACGCTTTGTATGAGAAGTGCGATCCCAAATGTAATAATTAACACATTAGTTTGATTTACTCGAGCTTTTTCCAGGATATATCTATCAACAAATATTGCAATGATTGAGGCAAATATAACTGATAACAGGAAAATGCTTACATAAATTGCTGGGGAACTTGGAAATGAATTGTTGGTATTCAATAACGTAGTTATTAAATTTAAAAGAAGTATTGAAGTAATGATTTGTTTCTTTGATAATTCTAGATAGACTAATGCTAACCCAGCGGCAAGGATGCCATCAAGAATCACAATAGCCAGGACCGTAGCCTCAAGATTGACAGCATTGTAGTTGGAAACCATCAATCCTCTCTGAACAACGAGTAGTAAGAGATTTAAAATTACAATGAAACCTCCATATTTCTTACCCCAAATCCTTATGTAGATGATTAAGAAAATAAAGAATAAAAGAATTGGTATGTAGATGATGGATTTAAACAAGAAAGACGTGAAATCGGTGATACCAGTATTGTTGATTTCATTTATTGGAACATAAATCACTTTATTCAACCAAAATGCAGCATAGGATCCAAGCACAAAGTAACCTCCTATTGAAAGTTTGAACATTTTAGCTATCCCAAATATAATAGCGAACCCTACAGCTATAAGGGAATAAAATGCACCTTGCAAAAGACCTGATATTACAATATTAACTACTACTCCAGGATCAAAACTTCTATTTATGTAAATTAGATAAGAAGGTACAAGTATAATTAGGAAAACAATTGATCCCAAATTTTCTACATCTTTTAGATATGCCTGGAAATCATATATTCTGTTTTTCAATGATTTATTAATTATTATTTTTTGAGACAATATGTTCACCTAATTATACTATATATTTTTGATTTTATAGGTCTTTAAAAACTATGACCTAACTTTTTCTTCGATTTTTTCTAAACTTCTTTGTCAACATCAGTGAGAAAGCAGCAAATAATGCCATGTATAGCTCAAATACTGGTAAAAATCCGGAATCTGTTTCTGTAGTAGTTGGTGTTGTAGTGCTTGGATCATCTACTGTTGTTGTTGTGGTTGGATCATCAGTCTCGACAACATATGGAGGAGCTAAGACTGTTGTATATCCAACAGGTGTAGCTGCCCATATAGCTTCTTTCGTTCCATCTTCTTGCCATTGAGCAAAATATAACTGTGAGTAGGGGAATCCAGATACTCCGATAGTACTAGGAGTGAAAAGATCATGTACGGTAGCATTGTTATAAATCTTGAATGCTTCAGGTACAGCTGGACTGGCTACCTGCCCTGCAGATGATTCAGAAGTGAATTTATACCTAGCAGCGACACCATTATAATCAGTAGATGGGAGCATAGATTGAATATCAGCAGA
>JAAFKL010000256.1 GCA_021399405.1 Candidatus Heimdallarchaeota archaeon
AAAGAGAGTGAGGATGCGACTGTTGAAATTGATGGATTGCGATCTATCCACGGAATAATTTTAACTGCAGGTCGAACGGGTATTCCATTTTATGAATATACCTTTACGAGTGCAAGGACTGTAATTGATACAGCATTAATATCTGGAATATCGACCGCACTAAGTATGTTCCTGAATGAACTTGATGAGGAAAAACTTGGTTTTGAACATATGGAACGTGCAGGCGTATCGATTACATCTCATAAAAGCGATCTTTCAACCATGATGATCATATCAGATTCACCATTACCACCAGTTATTCTTGAACAATTAGAATTAGGGCATCAAGCAGTAGAATCAAAATTCTCCAAGCAATTAATGATACCTGATCGAATGATGGATATTGAGCCTGTTAACATTACAAATGAATTAGTTAGCAAATCTTTGAAATTAAACTTGAAAGAAGATATTATTATTCGAACAAATAATTTGAAGAAACTGCGAAAACGTAAATCCATTTCAAGGAAATTAAGAAGTGATATGGACTCATTAAATAAGCTTGCTAAGTTAAGTGATGAGACTCAGGAACCATTGAATTTAGAAATGATCTTGGCCTTCTTGGAATCTGAGAAAATTGATCATTCTACAGCATGTAGAATTATTTATCTATCATATGTTAATTTTATAATAGTTCCAATTTAATCCATATATCTTCGATATGCGAAAAATGTGTTGATTAGTATTAAGATGACAAAAATCACAATTACGGATAGATATACACCCTTTCCACTTATGGTTATTCCCACTAATTCATCCGAAAGGAAACTCAAAACATAGAACCCTGATTCAACATCAGTAAATTCTGCTGACCCAGTGAACTCCATGCTTTTCATATTTGTTTCATCTCCATTATTTGGATTGATCTTAGTCATATTTACATTAATGATTGCGTTTGGAATGTCACTTTCCAAAAAAAGTCTCGGGCTATGGACATTATAGGCTATTTCCAATTGTTTATCCTCGAGAACAGTTATGGTTTGTTCTTGCTCAGTTACTGGCACTAACAATCCAGCACTAAATATCAATAGGAGTAAAAAGATTATCTCTTTCTTCATAAAATCACCTATATTTCAATCTCCCTTTTAAGATTCAACTTGTAGCTTACAAATAGTAGGCTTAGCCCAATAATAAGCGGTAAGACTAGATTAAACACTAAATCATAATTTGCAAAATGAAAAGTTGGGTACAACACTTTGAATATTAAATTATCGTTATCTCTAAATATGAAATTACCTAGGCCTATCGTTACAAAAAATATACCACTCCCAAGTTCCATATTGGATATTAGCTCAGTTAACAGCCAAGCAAATCCTGCAAGCAAAATTATATTAGATAGAAATATTAAATGTAAGAAAAATAAATCTTGTGGTTCAAAATCCAAACCACCCACAGTGGTAATAATAAGAAAACTAGATAGTACTGCGAAAAATATACTAGTGACAAATGTCAATACTGAGGTAATAAAAAACTTATCTCGTTGTACACCAAGAGTTATCCAATACCCATAATCTCCATTGTTATGAATTGTCGTCCAATGATTAATAATAAAATACCATGTAACTAAAATTATTGCAACATTCAGTCCAAAAGCAAAATCATCAAGAAGATCCCACTGCTTTTGCATAATATCATTTTCGAGATTTGTAAATCCATTGCTGTTTGAAAAAAATGAAAGTACACCTGCAAAGAAGATAATCGACAGGGCAACAATGATTCGGTATGGCGTAAATAACAAATAATTTACCCCAAACCATTCCTTTCGAAGGAGGATCAATTTACCTTTAAATTTGGAATAATATCCCGACAAAAACTGTTCTTCACTCATTTAATATTCCTCAAGCACAGCTTCAAAATCATTGATTAATCTCAATGATTCAATAATTCCTCCACTTTTCGTGAATTTATGAATAACCTTCCAAAATGCCCAGGACATCTGTATCACAGTGGCATTACCTGTGATGGTAGACATCATTCTGTATTCGATTTCTGACGATTTTAACATCTCATGTAATCCATCTAAATTATCTACGTAGATTATATAATCTTCTCTATTCTTAAGTGACATCGATACAGAGGCAACCATTTGGCCTTTATCAATCATCAAAACACTATCACAAAAAGAAATAATTTCATCCATTTTATGAGATGCCAGTATAACTTTGGAATTTGTGACCTCCACTTGTTCTTTAATCAGCTTGAGAATTTTTTCTCTGATTAATATGTCCAAAAAGTTGGTTGGTTCATCTAGTACAACAAGTTCTGGCTTACCATAAAAAACAGGAAGCAATGCTGTTAGCCTATATTGACCTGCTGATAGATCTCCAAGTTTCATATTACCATTTAGTCCTGTAATATCTTGGATATCAATATTTAATTGTATATCTCCAAACATTAACTCAAGCTTCTCCAACCATTCATCAATAGTCACTGTTTTAGGGAGATTTGGGAAATCAGGAATAAATCTTATTTTAGATTTATCTATACCTAATTGAATATCTCCATTTGTTGGAAACAGGATCCCTAACATTAATTTTAGTAGTGTTGACTTTCCACTTCCATTTGGACCAAACAAACCTAATCTATTAACTTGAGTTGAGAAATTTAAATTGTTAATTGCAGTGATTTTATCGAATCTCTTGGTTAGAGAGTTACAAGATAATAAGAATCTTCGATTCATACTTGCAATCTGTTCGATTTGTCCCTGATTATATTGCGTCTGCACCGTACATGCTACCTTTTTATTATCATATAATGAGAATTTCGTAGAATAATTAGAATAGAGCAAGAATTGTTTTAATTTCCTTTAGAAAAAAGAATAATTGGATAATAATGTGTTTTGTAATTTCAATGCTCGTGGTTCCTGTTTGTTACCGAGCATTTTTGATACAAATTGTGGATTATCCGACATTGAATCAATTTCTCATCAATTCGACCTTAGTGAACGAATAGTAATTTATAGAGTGGCTCCACTTGTTTCATGTTAATTTGCTGATTTTATAGGCAGAGGGTTGCAATGACAGAGAATCTTAATGAAAAATTAATTACCGAAATTCTTGAGAAATTAGATCAAGAGTATGATCTCAAGGCAAGATTAGGTAGGTATGAGAGTGCAACTCCTGAACTTATTGAATTTGCGGCAAAGAACGGTATACCTGACGTAAAGGACGCAGTAAGAGCTTTATTTATCTCCGATTTTATTATCACTTCATCTGAAGTTCCGCAAGGTACAACAGATGATGAGAGAAGAATTAACATTTTTGAATGTTTTATTGATGCCCTCACATTTAGATCCAACAATTCGGATCACATTATGAGAGCATTTTATTTAGCCTATAATCTCGCAGTTCAAACCAGGAGAAACGATTCATTCCTAAGTGGCAGGGGTGTACCTCCAGAAACGCGTATTATAATGTTGATAGATACATTAATCATGCCGTATCTCAGAAAGATGATTGAACTGTTTGAATCAGATAATTGTTACTTTGAAGTAGCAATTATTTCTTCAGCTTTGATTATCGACTTTCCAAAAGTAGAAATTGATAAAATCAACAAGGAGATCACTCTTGATAGTCCAGATTTATTCCCCACACTATTTAGGATCATGTCTGAATTTGTGAAATTCCATGATGCTGGAGTGAATGATACCGTGGTCCTCCCTAATATGGACACTTCTCAAATTCTGTATATCAATTCTTCTGCGGATCTACCCTTACTATCAACTTGGAAAACAAAATCTCCGTCCAATTTAGAAACAATTGATGCGGTCAAAGAGTTATTGAAATTCTTGAATAATTCCGATAAAGATATGCCTTTAGTATATCTGAGGGGTGAATTGAAGGGAAGTTCAGATAATTTTATTTTAGTTAGGAATCCCAGAGTTGCGGGAAAGCCACTTTGTTTGTTTACAACCCCTGCTGAAGAAATAAATGTATCAGAAATGATGTCGTTACTTACTATCCGCTCGAAGTTCGACAAAAATTGGGTCAATGTGGAAAATGGAACAAAAAGTATCTATGATATTGGGTTTGAAGAAACAGAAGTTGAAAAAGAAGAGTATCAAAACAAGGAAATTGAAGAAGTTAAGGATGTAGAGGTTCAAGTCGAATCTATACCAAAATCAAAGGGTTTCTTTGGTAAGATCAAAGGTTTATTTGGTGGTAAATCAGAAACAACGACTGAAACCAAAACAGAAAAGCAAGTAAAGAAAAAAACTATCCGTGAAAAGGTTGTAAAGAAGGTAAAAGCAAAAATTGAGAAGAAAACGGTAATTGCTCATTCAATGCCTGCATATTTAGGACAATCAATTGGTGTTCATGCTCTAAGTGATCTACGTTTGTTCGAAATATTTGATACTATCCGAGAAGCTGAATATGTTGTCACTGGGACTTTAGAATCAAATTTTGCAGAAAACAAAACTACTTTCTTAACAATTGAAGATGATGAGGCAACAGCCAAATTTGCGAAAACACTGGATGGGTTGGATTCGGTAATTGAGGCAGTCATTAACCATTATTTCAAAACAGCTCCACAAATTTTACCGACTGAAATACTATTTTTGTCTAAGGAAGATAAGAGGTCGATAATCTGTTTCAATGGAGATAAAGATCGAATAGTCGGTACTATTGCAAAAACGTATGAAAAAGATATTACTAAGTGGAAGCAAGGTGATCAAGCCTTGGAAACGGTGCAGCGAAGAACATTGCATATGCGAACGAATCAATTGCTCTCTGCACGAGTTCATACTCCATTTGATGCAGCTACATCGAGAATTTATGGTAATCAAATTACTGCAGATGCAAAATTCATAACACTTGATCATGCTATACTACCTTTGGATAGTGAATAACTGGTAAATAACATAACTGAATAAATCCAAGTAGATTTACCATTTCTAATAATTATTTGAGTATTCTGAGATAATCAATCCAAGGCCCTACTTCATTTCTATATTGATTTGCCATTATTCGAAGAATATGAGCCAAATGACTCATATCATGAACAACCCATGTTGCTATTAATTGTTGTAAATTTACTGATCCGAGTTCTGGGTGATTACCGATAGACTTCAGATCAGACTCTGATATATGCAAACCTTCCAATTCTTTAATTTTCTGCTCGCGAATTGTTGTAAATTCTGTTAATAATTCTGACAATTTTTTGTTTTTACTGTTTTCAAATTGCGCAAATCTGTCAAATGAGTCAAATTTTTTGTCTTCTTGATCACTTAGAATTACTTTTGCTCTTGTAACCCAATCGGTTTGATCACCATGGATGAAATGTCCTACAATATCAAATGGATTCCATGTATTATCTCCCTCATTAACGGAAACCCATGTTTCAGATAGATTTTCCAATATATCAGATAAGATTCGTGGAGTCCTTTGTAAAATCTCAATTGATTTTTGAAGTGAAAAATTGCTTTGTGAATCTGCTTCCATAAATAAGGAATAGGCTGGTTCATTATAATAACTTGTCATTGCATAAGCAACCTTAGGATCTAGCCTTTTCACTGTATAATCTATTTAACAGGGATATTTGCCCATGATGATTTAAATGATACAAGATCCATTCAATTGTGCATTTCTCATGTCCCTGTCCAACTATTTTCAAACGTTTAAGGTTGATCCGTTGGGTCCCATTCCAAACGTAGCTCTTCATTTAGGCTATTAATTTTAATGATTTCAGAATCAGTTAGGTCAAAATCAAAAATGTCAGCATTTTCTTGTATTCTTTCCTTATTTGACGATCTTGGAATTACTGAATTCCCCAGTTGTAGAGACCATTTAATAGATATTTGAGCTATTGATTTTTCATATTTATCCGCTAAATCGTTCAAGATCTCATTATCCGATTTATTTCTGATTACTGATAAAATTGGAGAATATGCCTCGAGGATAATTTTATTTTGTCTACAATATTCTAAAAGTTCCTCCTGAAATAGAAAAGGACTGAATTCCACTTGATTTACAACTGGTTTAATATTTGCTACCTCCAATAATTCCGTCAAATGTCTAATTGTATAATTACTGACTCCAATAGAGCCTACATAACCCTCATCGACTAATTCTTCCATTGCTTTCCAAGAATCTAATCTTAAATCTGTAACAGGCCAATGAATAAGATACATATCTAAATATTCCAATTGGAGTTTCTTCATACTGTCATGAAATGCACTTTTTGTGGCTTTGTAGCCGTGATCACTGTTCCACAATTTGGTTGCAATAAATAAATCGTCACGGTCATAAGTGGATAATGATTTTTTCAATACTTCTCCCAATTCCTTTTCATTATCGTACATGCTTGCCGAATCAAAATGCCTATATCCAGCTTCTAAAGCAAAATTAAATGCCCCAAGTTTATTATTCTTGTTTCCTAAATTTGCAGTACCGAACCCCAACACAGGCATTTTTGTGCCATTGTTGAGAGTAAGATAATTATTTAATATTGTACTCACATATTATCTATTTTATGTATTTGATATAAGATCTGAGATTTATAAATTATATTTATTTTTGTTTTGGTAATTTAGTGTGATGTTTGGTTAATTAATGTTCTAAAGGTTTAGAAACTATTTTGCCGTCTGCCATATGAATTATTCTTTCAGCACGTTTCGCAATGGTTTCATCATGTGTAACGAGAACAATTGTTACCCCATCCTCATGCAAGCCATCAATAATATCCATTATCTCAGATCCAGTCTTAGAATCTAAATCACCTGTAGGTTCATCAGCAAAAAGTATTTCTGGATTATTCATAAGTGCTCTTGCAATGGTTATTCTCTGTTGTTGTCCTCCTGAAAGTAATGAAGGTTTACTTTTAGTATAGAACTCGAGACCAACCGAGTTTATTAGATCTTTTGAACGTTGTTTTCTCTTTCCAATTTTCTTTTTAATGCCGAAATCAGCTGGCAAGGAAACATTTTCTCTATTGGTTAAAACTTCTAAGAGATTATAGGTTTGATAGATAAATGCACCAACCTCTCTTCTGAATTTAATAAGCTCTTTCTCCTTTGCTGTGACCATATTCAAATTATTAACGATTGTTATGCCTCTATCTGGTCTGTCTAAGCCTGAGATGATATTTAACAAAGTTGTTTTCCCAGATCCGGATGGACCCATGATTGCCACGAATTCGCCTTTTTTAATATCAAGATCGATACCTCGTAACGCATAAACTGTACTATTAATGAGAGGAAAAGTTCTGAAGACATCTTTAGCATAAATAATCGAGTTTTCAGGAATTTCAATATTCATTTCCTCTCTCCCTTCTGTAGCAATGCCCCCACCCATTGCAGTAAAAGATGGAATATCCTGAAAAGTTTCTGTAATGAATCTAAATTCTTCAAGATCATAATACAGATCCATTACAAATTTCGCAAAATCACTGATTTCACTTGTCCCCGCTCCTGTAATGTCAAGCTTTTCCATTTGAACAAGTAATAGACGAATGTCTTCAGAATGATTAGATATTGTTTCAGAAATGTCATCAATTATCTTTATCGCTCTTTCAAGCTCATCTTTATCAATAAATTTGTTGTAAATATTTGAGAGGAAATCTGATCCTATGTCTTTGCTTTCTTCAATTATTTCCACTTCTAGATTCTTGTATCGATATAACTGCTTGTAAGCAAGTGTTAAGGGTTCTCTGATACCAAGAAGTTTACCAAGAAAGACCGAAGTAATTTCGATTAAGTAGTTTTTCTCTTCTTGATTTTGAACCGATATTATCGATTGTTTGAATCTAGACATGTAATCCATTAAAGTGGTTAGTGGCTTATTTATTTTATCTACCTGCATAGATAAGCAAGGAACATGTTCTTTGCCAAATGTAGCCAAAGCTAATTCATCGGAAACTATGGTTATATCCGCTTCTTCTAGGGAATCCCCTTCTCGATTAATTTTTTCATACCCTGCAATTATCCGATCAATCTCTTTTCCAGGCAAGTCCCAAATGATTAGACTGCCATTTTTGTAAATTCGATTTATCTCCTTCACAACTCGTTCAGGCATCTCTTTTATTTTGTTAATTTCCTCATCTAGATCAAGATTAAAACCACTGATGATGTCTTCAAATGCATGTATGGAACTTTTCAATTCAGGGTCATTTGAATATAATTTTCTCAGTTCTTTCAATGTTTTCAAACTAAATTTATTGTAGATTTCATCAACTGCTTCTTCAAATTCAATTCTTTTTGGAATTGCTAGGTAATCTATGTTATCTGTCCTGACACTTGAAAATAAAAATTGATTTAGTTCAGATACGACAGGTTTGTATTTGGGTCTGAAACCAGGATTGATTGATTTTAGCACCTTATACAATTTCCTTGAGAAAGACAGATTTGTTTTCCTGAAAGGTTTGTAAATTGGAAACGTAACAATAAATTCTATTTGATCTGTCATTATATCTCCCCCCCTGTAGACACAATTCTGCCATCATCGATTTGTATGATGCGATCACATTGTTTTCCTACCCAAGGATCATGAGTGACTAAGAGTAGAGTTTGTTTTCTCTCTTTGTTGATACGCCTGAAGAGATTTAATACATCTCCAGCAGAGGAATGATCGAGATCCCCAGTTGGCTCATCACCCAAAATTAGGATTGGATTTGTGATGAGGGATCGAGCAATAGCTACACGTTGTTCTTGTCCACCAGAGAGTTCAGCTGGAGAGTGAGCAAGCCTTCCTCCTAATCCAAGCTCTCTTAGTAACATAGTTGACCTTCTTCTAGCACTGTCCTCTTCCAATCCCTGAATTAACAAAGGTAGCATAACATTTTGTTGGGCATTTAGAAACTCTAGAAGGTTAAAATGTTGAAATATGAAACCGATTTTATCTCGTCTCATTTCTGATCTTCCTTCTTCAGATAATTGACCAACACTTTTGTTATCAACCAATATTTCTCCTTTAGAGATTGGTGTTAAACCACCAATTAGGTTTAGTAAAGTGCTTTTTCCCGATCCAGAAGGACCCATTAATGCAACCATTTCACCTTCGTTAATCTTTAAATTAACATCCTTTACTGCCCATAATTCACTATCTTTACCTTCATTAAACACTTTCGAGGCATTCTTTAATTCTAACAAGACTTTAATTCCCATATTTTAACACCTATCCTGTATACCTCAAAGCGTCTGATGGAGGAATCCTTGAAGCTTTTAATGCTGGAAATATCGACGCTAAAATTGCTGATCCTACTGTTAAAGCAGCATAGAACGCAAGTAATGGCCATGGGATTAGGAATTTAGCATCGCCACCAGAATTTATATCAGTCAATGCATAGCCAAGAATTGTTCCATTAATAAATCCAATGAATAAGCCTATCAATCCCATGACAACCAATTCTAACACTACGCTGATAACCACATCAACACGTCTAAATCCAAGGGCTCTTAACATCCCGATCTCCCGAGTCCTTTCAGCAACTGATCTGAATGCTACTACCAATAGACCAAGGATGCCAACTACAAATCCTAAACTTACGAACGCTTGTAAAAAGAGGAAGAAACGATATTGACCTTCAAGCTGTACTTCATAAATATCGTACACTGGTACACCTACGATACCGTAGAAAACGTTTCCATTCATTTCTCTAAACTCTCCAGTTTCTTGATTTGACCAAATTTCGATGTTAGTGATAAGATTATCAATTTTACTTGAAGTAATATCTCCTTCATTTGTTTTAGCTAAGAAAATATTGGATCTTCCTTTCAATTCAGAAAGCCCATTAACCCTTTCTGCCCAGAAATCTGATAAGAACCACAAGCTGTTGAATGTAGGGGGACCTTCAGTTGCGGAATTGAAATCAACTAATGGATTACTTGAGGAGATAGATCCAATAACAAATTCTTGTGTTCCACCTCCAGTTAGATTAAGATAAACTGAGTCTCCAGTAAATTTAGTCTGTTCAAAATTGAAATTCGTTGACTCAAAAATGAATGTGGTAATAATCATTGGTTTTTCTTCACCGTTTGAATTAAGCAATGTATCATTATTTAGAAATGCTCTCCACACATCTGCATCCTCCGATGAGAAATCAGGATCCTGGGGATCTGATTCATATTGTTCAAACTCGGTACCATCTGATGTAACTGCTCCAGTTTTATTATCAAGTAAATTAAATTTCAAATCAAAATCGCCACTTTGACTTAGGAGACTTGGTGCACTCACCGCGGCAAGCTGTGTTTCCCAAGTCTTATCCGGATCATCTAATTCCAAATACGATGTGATTGTTTTAGTTATTGTAAAGTCCTTCATAAATTTGATATTAGTCGAAGTACTATCAAATTCATCTACTAATTCCTGTGAATAGTTCAAATTATCTGGAATTGGGCTGTCACTAAAAATCAAGACATCAGATCCACTTGATAACTCTACTATGACCTGATCAAATCCATATCTGAAACTATAGGACCAGGTTCCAATAAAGATATTTAGCGTTAAGATAGTGGCAAATAATGCAAAAGTAAGTGTGCTCCGAGTTGCCTTACTAGTCATTTTTTGAAATGCAACCATTGAAGTTCCACGTAACGGTGATTTTCTTTTACCTACAATTACTGCGGTGATTTTTTGCCCAAAACTTGATACAAGTGCAAGATTCATACCAAAGAGAATAATCGATCCGAGTACTAGTGACATGATTAGATATAACACATAGAACAAACCTCCATTACCTGTTTTTAACCAATCAAAGACAACAAAAATGTTGAAATTCGCCCAAAATAGAATAAAGAGAGCAAATACTGTAATTCCAACCTTCTTACTTCTATAATACGAAAATATTAGTGCTGGTCCAAGAATTAACGATGCAATTGGCATATACATTGATTCTACATCACTTAGATCTGCGAAAGCGTCTTTTCCATCTGTTAATGGATTGGGATCAAGCCGCAATACTCCGTAAATCGCAAATACAGTAATTGCAATACCCCAATACAATGATTTTTTACCAAATTTCATGTCAGGGGGTGCAGACAGACCTCTCAATACTTGGGCGACGTTGATTCTAGAAGCATTAACTGCCGGAATTAAACCGGTAATCTGTGAAATAATGAATCCTGCCATAAATGAGTTAATCATAGTTTCCCTAGAGACGACCGTAGGTATATCCCCTGTAGGGAATCCAAATGACCAACCCATGAAGAACACCAATAATCTTCCGTACAACCATCCTCCTAGTAAACCTAAAAGAGCTCCAATTATTCCAAGAATTAATGATTCAGTTAAATTGGCAATAATAATTTGTCTTCTTTTGGACCCTATTGCCCTCATTATTCCCGTTTCTTTTTCTCTTGAAGCCAAAGCCATTGACTGGATATTAATTATTACAAGAACTCCCGCGAGCATGATTATAGATCCAAAGACGTTTAAGATTGTTGTAATCGAATCAGTAGCCTCATTCATACTTGCTATTAGATCTTTTCTTATATTCGAATACTCGTAGAGTTCAACCAATTCAGGAATGCCTAAAGCATTAGCAAACACCAATTTAAATTCGTCTAAAGCAGTTTCCGAATCGGATCCGAGGGATAAATCATCATCCCATCTAATTATAATGTCTGATATTGGTGTGGCTCCATATCCAAGAATAATATCAAATGGATTCTCTATTCGATATTGCTGAAAAGCCTGAGTAATTTTATTTTGCAACCATGGCAATGAAGTTGCAATATAATTAGAATAACCTTCTCTTCCTCTCCCTTTATCTTGAAATACATCTACTATTTTAATACTAAAAGCAATATCTATTGTTCTAGATTCATTTAACAATGGTGGAAATGCTACACTAGAAACTGATGATGATACTGTTAGATTCTGACCTATTGGATTGTCATTCAAAAATATCAGTTCAGCCATTGCTTGACCAATATATACTTCACCCGGGTTTAAAGCAGCAATATCTAATATTTCTCCCTTGGAATTATATAAAACGTCAAATCCCGTTTCTGTAGTTTCCATTCCTACAATAGTTTGAGATATCTCTGAAGATCCTGTGATTTCATGTAATAATGCGGATGACAAATATAATCGCTGAGCAATTGCTTGAATTGATTGTTGATCCACTATTCCTGATTCTAATTTATCAAAGAAATTATCTGGTCCTGTACTACTAAATTCTTCGGATATAGTGCCATTAGTTACAAATAATGGTGCAGCAATATTGCTTACACTTGCATCAATTTCACCTAAGCTGTGTTCTGCAAATAAACCAAAACCTGCCCCTAAAGAGTCTCCTCCTATTTGCACACCCGCAAATAAACTTACACCTAATGTTATACCCATAATTACAGCAATGTTCTGTTTGGGTCTCCTAAAAACCGATCTAAAAGCAAGCTTTAGAGAAATCACGAGACTGTCATTGTTTGATCACTTTAATAATTAACTGTACATTTCCAAATTTATAGATTACAATAGCTATTGAAATATTATTAATTCTATCTTTGAGTACACATATATCCAGTAATCCCAAAAATATAACTTTAATTTGTTTTGACATATTCGATGGGTTGAACCCTTGTTAATAAATACTGCATTTCCTTTAATCCACTCTGAATAGCATTATTATTACACATCTTCTCTTTATGCTGAAATCATAATTTAAGATATTTTAAGTTCCACAATTTTTCAAATTATTAGATGTTTTTCACTCCATTTTTGCAAATTATGGATTACAGGTTTCAAATCATTACCTTTCTTAGTAAGTTCGTAGGAAATTTCAATACTTTCTCCAATCTGAGACTTAACTTTGCGTCTTATTATATTATTGAGTTCCAATCGTTTCAGGATACGAGATAATGATGAGGCTGTTACTGGTTTCTCAATTCCTGCTGAAATCTTCTCTTTGAGTTCAGAAAATCTAATAGGTCCATTTCCTATATTGTGGATTACAATTAAATCCCACTTTGAGCTAAGAAGAAGGGATGCTTTTGACAACGGACATTGAATTTCTTCATGATCAATTTTTTTTGTTGTCAATGATTCCATATTATTCAGCATTTAATCTCTCTAACTCGTAGTATAAGTAATTTGACTTTGGAAGATTGATTTTCGATAATTTTTTTTTTGCTGTATCGGTAGAACAATTGATGTTGTTACATTGAATTCCATAATTACAATGCTTAGATTGAAATTAAAGAGGATCTAATATATTCAGAATGTCTCCTACAGTTATGTTCGAATATATTTTATTATTTAGAAAATAATTTTTTGGAACCTAGTCAATAATGCTTTATTCAAAGAGAAAAAGCATGAATTATGTATTGTGAATTTTGTGGCACAAAGAATGATGACACTTCTCAGTTTTGTATGAACTGTGGTAATAATATTCAATCAAAGACAGAAATCCAACAATCAGGTTATGTAGGTACTGGCACACCTGTTAAATATTCTGCAGTTGATTTTAAAGTACAACAAAAATTCTTTGCTCTAAGACCTACCTACAAGGTGTCTGATGGAGCAGAGAATGAATTTATGGTCGTTAAGAGGAAATTTATTAATTTCTTCAGACCTCATCTTTTTGTCGAAAGGCCTGATGGGACCCCACTTGGATATATTCAGAGTAATTTTTGGAGGACTCGATGGGAGCTTAGAGATCCCGAGGGAAATTTGCATGCAACTATAGTCTTTCCTTTGATCATGTTCTTCCGTAAGAATTTCCATATTGAAACAGCAAATGGAATCTACACTTCAGGACAGTCTGTTTTCGCATATAAATTTGATGCGTATTCACCTTCTGGTCAATTCGCCTTCGTGGTTGATAAGAAAATCCTTTCTATCAGAGATTCTTTCACTATCAAATCATCTGGTGAGTTAAGCCCATTCATAACATGTCTTGCTGCGGTTTGTATTGATCAGAAATTCCACTCTAAAGGTGGATCCTCTAATTATTAAGAAATCGGGTCATACTATTTAACTTCCGATATACTCTCATTAGGTCATTTAGTAGTTATCCATCGGTCCTCAAACCCGTCAATGAAAAATAAATCTGATGATGTTTTTGTAACTCTCCATCGATGTTTCATTGTAAAATGAACTTGTATCTAGAGTTTACTTATATACCTTTATAAATGAATTTCATTTTTTTGGGTTGTTGGCTTATTTAGATGACTAAAAAGAAAGAAGCGCCCCCCCTAGACCCAAACAGAATAAAAACACCATCTGAAATAATAAATGAAGATGATGGCTTAATATTTAAAATAATTATCCAAAACTGTGTTGCTTCGGTCAATCTATTCACTAGTATCAATTTGGTGAGTATTTATCAACAATTAATTGATGATGATATATTGACTGTTTCATTTAATCCAGAGCAGTTCCCAGGTCTAATCCTTAAAACAAAAAATCCCAAAATTTCATCATTAGTGTTTTCAAGTGGTAAATTAGTTATTACAGGTGCTAAAAGTACTGAAATGGTTCATGAGGCAGTTGATGCAGTCATCAAAATCCTCAAAGAATCCGGTACAAAAATTGATGAGAAACCAGAAATCATTGTTCAAAATATTGTAGCCTCTGGAAACTTCAACAATCGTACTATTAATTTAGAACTTGCGTCCATGTGGTTAGAATCAAGCATGTATGAACCAGAACAATTCCCTGGATTAATTTACAGATTACCTGTACCTAAAACTGTACTACTGTTATTCCAATCAGGAAATCTTGTTTGTACAGGCGCAAAAACCGAAGATCAAGTCCATGAAGCAGTAAGAAGAACGTATGACGATCTAGATGAAATTGAAGCTTTTGACACATAAGTCCTCAATGTAAAATATTAGTAATTAATCAAGAATCGACTTGAGATTTATTTTGAATAAAAGCAGAAAATAAATTTGAATGTGAATATTACATACTGCTATGGTATAAAAATTCTGCATTCTAACAATCTTAACTATTTGCAACAAATTGATAACAATTATTTTCTAAGAATTCAATAGTAAGAGGACATATCATCAATATTTTATCTGTGTTCGCAAATATTTACCTGTTAATTGAAATTTATCGAGGCTTCTACTGCACTGTAATCTGAGGCTACAGTCCACTGTAAGTCTACTAATTAATATAACGCTGTTCATAATATAATTGCGGATTAATCCGCAGTGACTATCTATGAAGTTAACACAAATAACTCTTAGTGTTTTTCTGATTAGCTTGATTGCTTTTTCGGTTGCAGTCAACTCTTCAGCAGAACTTGATGGTGAGAATAGAGGAGACAATATTCTCATTGAAACGGATACCCTAGCAGTAGAAATCAAGGGTGGAAGTAATGTGCCCTATTTCTTTTTCTGGCACCAGGATGAGGTCAATATGACTTATAATCTTCATCTTGATCGGATATTTGAAGTAGAGGATACTAATGAAAACAACGTTTACGATACAGATCTTGAAACAGAGGTCCTAAATTCTCGAATGAATTTAGCTTCATTAAATTGGGAATTTAGTGAGTTTGTTGAAGATGTCGTGGATGGTATTACTACAGGTTTACATTTTAACCTTACATCAAATGATAGTAACGCTCACCCAAATGATTCTGATCCCATAATTCAATTTCGAGTTCATCTTAATTCAGACAATGCTGCTGAATTAAAGTTTGATGTTGTAATTGATGATTACACATTTGTAAGCGATACTGCAATGTTAGTAATTGGATACAAAATTACAACCTCTGAGAACAGAGCAATGGAGAGAAACAATGATACAGTTTCATTTGGTGATGGTTACTTCCAATATGAAGAAAATGCTACTGCAAATAGTACAAGAAATATCCAAGTAGGATTATCCACAAATGTTGAAAATAACAATCCTATGATTTTCTTGGCCTACGAGCATTTTGAAGGATTAATGGTTCACGATCCCATAATTGGAGTTTATGATAGTGACATCATACCAGTAGACAGTGAAACATCAGTTACTAGCGATACAAATGGTGAAATTACAGATACTACACTAGATGACGGTAAGGCATCGGATCAAAATTCAGACGGAACTAAAATTGAATTTCCTGAGTTGTCTAGAGGCGCTTTATTGGCATCAACAGTGCTTGCAAGTCTGATGTTCATCTTAGTGCCCAGTATTGTCTACTCCCGACGACGCTGAATAAAACTTTCACTATCCTAGTGAAAATGGAGAAAGAATATGTACCCTATCGGTGAATTAGACCAAAATGATGTGTTTACTATTCTTTCTCATCCAATTCGTCGTAAAATTTTGAATTATATCTATAACTACCGTTCAATTTCTTTTTCTATTTTATCCAAACAATGGGGGCTAAAAACTGGCCCCATATATCACCACCTATCAAAATTGGAAGCAGTGGTGGTACAAAATGATTCTAATCTCTATGAACTCAATGAAAGTGGAAAAATTGTATGTGAAAGATTTCTAGAAGCAGAAAACGGACGAGCAATGGTTAAAAAATTGGATAGTTTTACTTTGATCGCTGGACCAGTAATTAATTATTTAGATGAACGATCCATAATGATGTATCTTAGTATTATATTAAGTTATATCCTAGGTATTTATTATGCCAGTTTTCATGATATTATGGTGCTGGGGCCTTTTATTATTCCAAGATCCGAAACTCTCAATCCAGATTATTTATTTATAATCAATATTGGTTTCATTACCCTATTTCTCTTATTATATTCGATCACCAATTATTTACTTAATACGAAAAATCTATCTCAAGTGAGGAATTTATCCATTGGGTACTTGTTTTCATTAATCCCCAATTATCTTTTCATTACATTGCTACACTTTTTTAGTCTTTATCGGGAGATTTCAATACCACTGGTAATATGGTTTATTGTTAGCCAAATAAGCCAGCTTTGCTTTCTCTTTCTAAATGAATCTTATCTTGTTGCATCTCAGGGAATAAGTATAGAAAGAGGAATTTTAACGATTCTTATTAATCTATATATCCTTGTTAGTGTGGTATTATTGATCATATAAGAGATGCTATTTTTTCGCTCTATCACTGGCTCGTTTTGACATAATTCTTTTCCCAAGGGCATCAAATGCTTCATCAATATTTAAGCCTGTTTTAGCTGATGTTTCAATATATGTTACATCAAACCCATATTCTTTAGTTTTAGCAGTGAGTTGTGCACAATATTCTTCTGCCTTCTTCACTGATACTGATGATCCTGATCTTAGATCTGATTTATTACCAATCAACACAATAGGAACTGCACCTGTTCCACTATTTTTCCAAATTTCATTGAGCCAATTAGGTATGTTGGAGAAACTCTCTGGGCGAGTTACGTCAAATAACAGCAAACCTCCAAGCGAACCAAAGTAGAATCTTTGTCGAACATCAGTAAATCTAGCTTGTCCTGCAAGATCCCAAATCTGAAAAGTTACATGATAATCTCTATCATTATAATTAACTGTTTTATCCACAGCTGCAAAATCCGCTCCGATTGTCATAAGGTGGGATTCTTTGAACCCACGTCCCATATAACGATTTCTGATTGATGTTTTACCGACTGCACCATCACCTAGTAATGTAATCTTAAGTATCTGTCTTGCGGACATATGAGTTTCCTTAAAATGGAGTTAACGTAGTTGGCTTTAA
Source organism: Candidatus Heimdallarchaeota archaeon (assembly GCA_021399405.1). The sequence goes on from JAAFKL010000256.1 coordinate 17,605, forward strand.
ATTCACCTTATTGTAATTATATTTTTGCTAGACACTTTTTCGTATTTCAATAAGGTATTTTGCTCACCTCCGGGCACTTCTAGTAAAACATTCCTCTTTCTCATTACAAACCTAATATCCTAGATTCTCTCAAGTAGAATGATTGAACTGAAACAACGCATTAAGACTTAATTTAGGAATGTTTTTTATATATTATGTATAGGATAAATTGGCGAAAATGCCATACCCAAGTTAAGTGGTACTATGAGAAAAATAACAATAATTACAAGTGTGTTTCTAATAACTATGTTAGGAGCGTCTTTTATAACAGCAGCTGAGCATGAAACATCTCCTTGGCATTTTTCAAATCAACTATATGATGGAGATCGATTTGAATGGAGAGTTAGTTTCTTGGAGAATGATACCGCAGTAACAACTGTGGATCCGGATGAAGTTCCATTTAAGAATGATTCATTGGTAGCTTTGGAGATATATTCAAATGTGCATTCAATAGATGTTAATGGAGTAAACACTGAAACTGATTTGAATGCAGCTTTTAGTCTAACCATCGATGGAGTTTCACAACCATTGTTGGACAATGGGTCGATTAATCAATGGCTTCTGATATTTCTAAATCCAACTGATTTATTCTTATCCTCTTCTACAAGCCCAGATAATTACTATTATTATTTGACAGGCAATAATGAATCTCACTTCTTACTGAATGGAACTGGTATGATCGATACTTCTGGTGAATCTTACAGGGTATCTGAAGAGCGTATTATAACACCAGACGAAACTACAACTGAAAACCGTAAAGTATGGGAAGAAGTAGAATATGAGGTCGGCCGTGGAGTACTTAGATATTTCAGCCATTATGAGGAATTTTATAACTCAACCAATGAATTAGTTGGAACTGTCGATGCTGAATTTTACTTAGTTAATGATTACAGCAATGGTGATGATGGTATGGACTTTGAATTTTTCCATTTTACCGACACTTTAAACACTGGTGATGTTTATACATGGACAGTAACTAACGTTGAAGAAAATGGCGAATTAATTACAGTTGTCGGAGCTGACGGAGAACTTGCTACTGGCTCAGAAGTTAAAATTGAGGTAATTCAAGAACCAGAGTGGTTTGCATTCAATAATTCACCAGATGATGATCCTGATGATTATTTTAAATTCACAGTTGATGGTTTTGTAATGGATATTAACGATAATTTTGAAGTAGATGAATTTCTGAATTTTATCTTTCCACTTTATGTCGATTTTGAAAATGGTACAATTATCAATAATTTCTTTGAGCATATTAGAGATAATCCTGATTTCCTAGAATTGGATGTCAGTGAAACTCTTTCCTTTACTGCTGATGAAGTAAGACATACAAACACCAGAACCGAAGAAGGGTATGGCGAATTTGAAGATGTTTCCTGGCAATTAGATACAGGAATCATGACTCATGCACTTTATCAAGAATTAGATGCAGATGGATCCTTACTTTCCCAATTTGAATTGGAGTTAGTAACTGCTGATTTTGTAAATCCTGGAGAAACCACTGGCAATTCTGATGCAAATTCCAACCCTACAGAGGGTACTAGTAGTGAAGACACAAGCGTTGCACCATTACCATTCGCAACATATTTTATTGCCTTATCTGCATTAATTGCAATCCCAATCCTTAGGAAAATCCGATATTAAGTTCTTATATTAAATCTTAATAAAATAATTTTAATTTAAATAATATCAAATAATTTCAAATATCAATTTTGAACTCAGGTTTTGGTATCTGATCTCCTATTGAATAATACTTACCTGCATGATATAATAGGGGCTTTTTATCATCCCGATACTCGGCATAAGTCGCTTTTCCGATAAAGATGTAGCGTCCTTCTAAATCCATCATTTCAACTACTTTGCACTCTACGGCTAGCGTACCTTCTTTTATTATTGGTGCTCTGATAGTTTTCCCTTCTTGAATCGGAAAGATATTTGTGGCAATTTTATCGTGGTTATATGCAGAATATGATCCAGATACATGGGATAGTGTTGCTTGTTCATCAGATGCAAAGGTTAAACCAAACTCTCCAGTTTTAATGATATATTCTGCAGTTGCTTTTGATTTCCCTATTACAAGCAGATACATTGGAGGGTTGAAACTAATTTGAATTGCCCATTCGCAAGCCATCACATTTTCTTTTCCATTGAGTTGTGAAGTGACTAACCCTACTGCTGTTATTGTGTTGTTCCACATTGCTTTTCTTTGATCTTTATTATCAAAAGTTTCTACGATATGAAGATTATTTTCCTTCATATCTCTCATCGAATTTTATAATTAATAAAATCGTCTCTTTATAAATTTGATAAAATAAAAGTTAATCGTATGTGAATAATAATTTGGAAAAGATAGGTAATTAGTGTGAAATGATATTGTTTTTATTGATATATTATTTTATTTTTGCTATTTCTTCATTTTGGAGCTTAAGCGTTCCAAGAATTACCTTTAGAGCAAGAGTGATTGCAAGAAGTAAGAAAGACATTCCGACCATTCTTAAGGTGGCTAACCAGAAGTTGAAGGATTTAATAAATCCATAATCTTCAAGATTACTTCCAGTATCTCCATTAAGGAAACTTTGTGTACCTCTGCTATAATAATCATTAACCTGACCAAATGCAAATACAAATCCGAGAATTAGTGTTAGCATAAGGATCATTACTCCCATCATAGCTGAAGCTTGCATCAATCTAACAGTTTTTGGTTTTGGTGGAATATCAACTTGTTTCTCAGGAGAAAGGTGAGTGTTAATCATAAAGGCCATTGTCCTTAATCTTAAAGCAATTACACCCAAAGCCATTGCAATAGCCATTAAACCTAATCCAAGTCCAAAGAATTTTAGGTTAACTACCCAAGTTTCTAAGACATGAATATCAGTCCAAGTATCAACTAATCCTGCATCCGATTCTCTATCAGGTTTGATTTGATCTAACCAATCACCAACCAATGGAGATATTTGTGCGAATGCAACAATAAAGGAGATTAATACGAGCATCC
>JAAFKL010000257.1 GCA_021399405.1 Candidatus Heimdallarchaeota archaeon
ATCATATGTTACTCTTTTTCTACTTTTAGTAGTCAAAGTTAGTCGATCCAACAAACCAGTATCAATTTGGTATTTGTCGCGTTTTGATAATGTTACCAGGTTATCATGTTCTTTCTTCATTATTCCGAGATATTTTTTAATAATCTTTGAATCTCGCTTTTGCATACGATGGTATCTCAATTGCTGTGATCGAGACATTTTATCCCAATGGATCGGGATTTGTATGGCAAAAGTATGTTTCACTTGATTAAATTATACAATTAGTTATTAAAAACTGATTAGACAGTACATTGTAAGTGAAATTCTCTAATTTTCCATATCTCCATATTTAGCGATAGAAATAAAGCTAGCTTTTCAGGTCATGGGTGCTATATCAAGTGTATTTATTCCGTATTTATCCAAGGCAAGGGAGATTGCTTTATCAGCCTCTTCTTGAGGTAAAATACCAACTCCACATCCACCAAGGGAAACCACGCTCACTTTATGGCCAGTTCTTCCAAATTTTCTGAATTCCATTCGATAATAACTCTCATCATAAATGCAAATTAAAAGTTCTTGAGGGATTGAGGTATGAAAAGATACGGAAATGAATAAATGCGGGCTAGTGCATATCTGCTTATTTCAGCAATACACAGATGTTATGGGAGTAGTACCGCTATATATCTATCAAATCGTGCATAAATTACATATGACGGACTTGCCCTCCAATTTTGATTTCCATAAGTTCCTAAATGACGGCATTAAAGACGAATTCTCTCCTATTCTTGAAGGTATAAAACAAACCGGTATAAGGGCGAAAAGACGTGAGGACATAACTGCTGTTCTTGATAATTACTTCAAATCAAAAGAATTGAAATCTGTATCTGCTTCATAAGTTTTCTACATTCCCAAATCTGTTTCCCTGTTCTAACTACCATCAATTTTCTTAGTTAGACAGGGATATTTTAAGTATAATAACGAGATTCAATGTGTAGAAATATTATGAATCCAATTCTTTACCATTGTAGAAGTTGTAACAAAGATGGCGAACCTCAGAACGGGTTTAGTTTCAAAGCTCTTTTTCAGAATCTATTTGCTCCCTGGTATTATTTTATCGGCGAATCTAGACCGAAAGTTTTCACTCAAAAATGTCCACATTGTGGAAGTGCACGTGTAAGCGCTACAATTAAAGAAGCTGGTCAAAGGGAACCTTTAGCTAATAGATAGATTCTATATCATATTCTTTAATCATATTTATCGGCAAAAAATTCTTTATCCGGTTCCCAAAATTCAATTTTATTATTTTCAGGGTCCAATGCCCATCCAAATTTTCCATATGAATAAGATTGTATTTCATCTACTACTTGTATTCCATCATTTTGTAATTTTTCAATTAAACCTTCAATATCTCTAACAACATAATTTATCATCCATGAGCTTTTCGATGGCTCAAAATATTTTGTATCTTTGGGAAATGGGGCCCAGACAGTGTTATGATTTTCACCATCAGATGTTTTCCATCTGAAGGTAATTGCAGTGTCTGTCTCATCGTATGGTAGTTGAGAGGAAAAGCCAAGTGTTTCCTTGTACCATTTTTGTAAATTACTAGCATTATTTGCTTTAAAGAACACTCCTCCTATTCCAATAATATGAGATTTTACATCCATTACTGGCTAATATTTCTCAGACAATTATATTGTTTACTCTCGAGGAATAATTCCTAATCATGTAAATTATTGTTATTGGTTTATATCAATTAAACCCACAAGTTGAATTAAATCCTTTGCTGCATTACTATATTGTCTTATCAATCCAGATGGGCCGAGATGGATCCTTCCATAGAATCTGGTTACAATGATTAATGTATTGAAAACACTGAAACTTTGAAGAATATTAAGTATTGGTTGACCCGCGCATCCTTTTACTTCTCCATCATCATCCCAATTTTCAGCAATTCCGTTTTCATCAACTATACGATATGCATATGCGTTATGTGTTGCTTTTTTCATCTCTTTTTTAATTTCTTTAAGTGCTTCTTCCATCTCACTAATTGAGCTTATAGGTACCGCTGTGGCTATAAATTTTGATTTTTTCTCAATTACTGGATGGCCTCTACTTTTCTCCTTAATTTTGAAAAAACCAAAACTGTCCATCAAATATAAATAATCAAGTAACAATTAAGAAATTTATGAATGTGCAAATTGTGGGATTGGAGAATCTACTAATTTCCTGTTAAATCTTAGTTGCACTGACATCATCATGTATGAAAGTTTGTTCACCCACTCTATCAATCCTCATTATTAACTGACAAGCTGGGTCAGGACAAATTACACGCGAATCTGTTTCCATCCAATCATATGGATGGTTTTTCCTTTGTTTTGCTGGGAGTAAGGGAAGAGCAGATTGTATTGCATATAGACAGAAATCTTGATTCTTGGGTAATGATATTTTTCCTCCTTTGAAGAAGAATTTGTCCCCAATCTTCATTGAACAAGTACAATTCCCGTTGATCTCCTCTACAATAACCTCAAGATTATAGAGATCAAATTGTTGCTTTTCATTTGAATTCTTATCCATTATTACTTCTAACAGTTCATTATATTCCTTGTATATATTCTTTTATTACCGGTAAGACTTCTTTCCCAAGTAATTCCACACCACGATTCATTTCCAATCCGTGCGGTGTTCCATATTCTATCCTAGAGGCTCCACCATCAAACAATCGAATCGACTGTTGGATGACATCTTCGACAGTTCCTGCAAAAGCAAATTTTTCTAATAAGCTATCTGATATGAATTCACTTGCTGCATCGAAATCATAACGTTTGGTGGCTTCAGTAATTCCTTCAAGTATTGATTTTTCTAAGTTTACTGTTTTATCAAGTTCTGCCACAACTGGGAGATATAGTGAAACTTCTTTTTTTGCCAATTCTCTGGCAACTTCACCTTCCTCATCTACAACACAAACAGCTCCCGCTACAATCGCAACTGAATTCTGAAACGATCTTTTAATTTTAATTTCATCAATTCTCTTCTTAAAATATGAAACATAATCCGAGTTGACAGTCCCTCCAATTTTTACCTCCGAAACATATGGAAAACATCGATCCAATGTTTTCAGTCCCCACGTACCTAGGAGCATTGGAATCTTTGCTTCTGTGGTGTTCCATCTTAACGTATCTCCACCACTTAATGGGAAGAATTCGCCTTCTAATTCTCTTTTGTCTCTGTTTAATAGGTGATTTATGCAAATGAAAGCTTCTCTCAAAGCGGTAATTGGCTTGGGATGAGATACTCCGATGAAATCTAACCAGGCCCCTCTTGCGAGTCCCAGATACGCTCTACCTTTGGATAAATCATTTAATAGTGATATATTCCCAGCTATATTCATCGGGTGACTTGTAAAAGGATTAACCGCAGCAGGACCTAATTTAATTTTGTCAGTGGTTTGAGCAATAATTGTTAGTGGTAACCAGGCCGGTTGATACAGCATATCGTTATAGACTGTTATACGATCAAATCCGAATTCTTCAACCTTCTTTGCAATCCGTCCATATTCCAATATTTCTTTATCTGTTTGAAATGCAATACTAACTTCAAGTTCTGGTTGATTATTCATTGCCTATAATTGAATGAAGTTATTGATTTCTTAAGATTTATTAGATTAAAAGACAATATAGTGATTTCAAGTGGATAATGTTGAAAATTAATTCGTTTATCTTATTCTCTTATTCAAGTATATAACTGTAGATAAGGAAAGTATGAGGGGTAAAAGCAAGACAGATATTTGTAAATTCTCTGACTCAGCATCAATAGGGGTACCTACAACAAAATCCATATTTTCATCAGGGTGCCCCAATCCACAAAATATGTGACAATGAGATTCAAGCACTGTAGGCTCTGACGGTAATATTGTGGCAGCTGATCTCTTTCCGCCCAGTGTTTCTCCAGGCATGGGTCTATCTGCAGCTAAAGCAATCCCAAGGTCATCAATAGCAAGGCCATGTTGAACATCTACACTATAAATCTCGAAAACAATTCCTGTACTAACCACAAATGGTCCAACAGATTCATCAGATCCACTTTTAGCCATGTAATTGCCTTCTCTGAATGCAATCTCAATGGATTCATTTTCTTGTAATTGGTATACATAAAATTGCCATTGAGACATGATAATTTGTAAATGGTATTTACCATCATCAGAGATGACAGGTACATCATTTTCAGTAGCTAAAGATGTATTTGATGGAAAAATAATCATTGAAAACAAAACAGCAAAAAGGAGAAATGACCTCATAGTAATAACAATATACCAACCACGCTTATTTAATTATTTCTATTAATTGAATTATCTTGCACGCCCATTATTTATTCAGATCAAAATAAATTCAATTGAAAGTGTATGGGTGAAATTTCTTAACTGAATTATCGCTTTTTGACTAACATTATCCCCAAAATATATTTTATGGAAAACAAAGTTAGAACAATGTCTAAACATTTGGAGATTTTTCAAGAACGAGTAAAGAGAGATGTAAGTATCTTTTTCAAAAAAGGAGACAAGGTAGAGAAGCTAACTGATTGCAGATTAATACATTTAGATGAACAAGGTATAACATTTGAAGACAAAGTAAAAATAGGCAAGAACAGAATTAAATTCATTCCGAATTATAATCTAGTAATGATTGAGCAAGAATTTGTTTAATTACAAATCAGCACCAACATATCCTAAAATTACTCTCTTTATCGATTCAATTAAATAACATTCAATTATGCAGTACTGTCTGTCAACTTAGTTGCATTCTAAAGATCTAAATTATAATAAAGAGAAATACAATGCAATCAAATCAGATTTTTCTCAGTTTCATTCCTCACCATCACAGTTGTCAATGATATATGAACTATCATCAGATTTGGCTGTGAGACTCGGAATTGAGGACGTTGTGATGCGACAAATTTACATCAAATCTTTCATTGAATGGCAGAAAATAAACAAACAATTCCATTTTGAAAATGAACTGAATCTATCTCAATTCAAATTAGCAAGGTCAACTAAAATCAATGAAATAATTATTGAAAATATATTGAATCTTGTAAAGAAGCCGCAATCTGATGTTAGAGAGTATATTGGGGAAAAAGTAGCAGAAACCTTCTCAATATATGTAAAGAAATATGCAGGAAGGTCGAGTTAAAAAATAAGAAAATATTGGATTGATCTGACCAATATTTTACAGAAATTTCTTCAGTTGATCAATATGAGCTTCACCATGGTCAACAAAAAAATTAAAAATAGCCTCAATACTAATTTCCCCAGCTTCGGGATGGATCCCTAATTTTTGCCAATCTTCTTCAGAAAGATTTTCGGAAAATTTACCCCATCTTTCACAAATTCCAGATAACAAAGTAAGTGATCCTGTAATGCTTATATTATCTGTATCCGGTGCATTTACCCATGTATCCTGATCAAAAGTTTTGAGAATAGTCATATCTTCAGTGTAAATCCATTTAACTCTCATATACGCATGAAGGTGAGCATCAGCTATGTGGTGGACAATCTGATTAATTGACCAACCACCTTCTTTGGTGGGTTCTGCGAGCTTTTCTTTTGATATCATTGAAACAATTTCTGAAATATCCTTTGCTTGTGATTTCAATCTTGCTATCTTAGATTTAGTTTCTACTGACATAATTCAATATTTACTGTGATTTCATAATGATTTGTCCAAAGAAATACCAATTTGTCAAATTCATATCCATGAACGTGATTTGATTTATTTTTTGAAAATCTAATATTTATCTAAACTTAATACTGATTATTTATGGCAGGGCTAGTATTTGTGAAAACCAAAGATTTGGAAAACGTAGTGAAATTTTATATTCAGACAATTGGGTGTACAAAATGGGTTTCACAACCAGAAATCGAAATTTTAAAACATGATAATTTCATTATTGGATTTCATGCTAGCAATTCTGTTGATTCAGCAGGGTTATTCACCTTTTTTTATGAAACAACGAAAGAGGTCGATTCAATGTTTGAACTGCTGAAATCAATGGATTTAGCTTCTACGGAGCCAAAAGAAAATAGTAAATACAAGATTTACAATTTCTTTGCCAAGGATGTGGAAGGTAGAAATCTCGAATTTCAAACATTTTTGCATGAATTACCACCAATATAACTTTGTAAATCATCGGACTTGAGATGTCAAGTCATCTGATTATTAGTACAACTTAAATTTAGATGGCTTTATATTCCAATAATTGGAATGGGGTATTCTCAATAACAAAAGGTATAAATATGATGATTATCAATATTATAATGAAGCATTCCAAATAATGGAATAGCACAGGTGAACATTATGAACGTACTTAGCAACATTACAACCCTATTCAAGAAAAACACAACAGAAACCAAAAATGTAAATTCAAATTTTTACATTGTAACCTCCTCAATCATAAGTGTGACAATAGGCCTCATGGCATATGCTTTATATCGCATAGGTCAGCTAGATCTCAGCAATCTAAAACTACCAATATTATAATCGTAAAACAAATCCGAAAACACTATAAATTTGAAACTATAAATAACGATAAACCCAATAGCCCATATCATTTAATATTTAATACAACACAAAATCGAAAATTGTTCAATGGGTTCACTTCTTTCAGAGTTCAAGGCGTTAAACCATAATGTAAAACTAGTTTTCATATTTACAATTCTACAGTCATTTGGTCGCGGGATTTGGATGGGAAGTGTGCTATCTGCATACATTTTCTTTTTAGCTGATGAATCTTATTCTTTATTGGGAATAACTACTGCAGCATCAGGATTTGCTCTAACACTAGTAATTTTCCCATCAGGATATTTTGCGGACAAATATAGAAGAGATTACCTTCTCAAAGCTGCAGCCCTAATTGGTCTTATAGCTATGGGATTTGCCTTTTTTGCCGATACAATTTTAAAATTAGTAATTGTGCTTATTTTATGGGGACTCTTTCAAGGATTAAATCGTCCCTCTTTGGAAGCCATTTTTGCTGACAGTGTTGCAACGGGTAACCGATCAAGAATTTATTCACTTAAGCACTCAGTTCAGCAGATTTCAATGGCCTCGGGTCCATTTGTTAATGTGGCATTATTTTTCTATTTTGGTGATGAATGGGAGCTAAATATTTTGAAATCTGTTCTGTTTGTTGGTATAGGGATTTCAATGATATCTTTAATATCTTTACTCATGTTTAATGATGAATTAAGTATGGGCGAAGAAAGTGAATCCCTACCAAATGTTGAAGTCGTAACAAATAATGTGACGAAAGAGACAAAATCAACGAAAGTAATTCCATATTTCCTTCTTTTAAGTAACCTAGTAATTGGATTTGGGGCGGGTATGACTATCCGTTTCTTTCCCATCTTCTTCCTTGAAGAATACCATCTAAAACCTATTGGGGTGAATTTTATTATGGGTCTAACAGCAATATTTACTGGAATTGCTTCTCTGGTAGCTCAAAAATATTCTATGAAAATAGGAAGAGCAAAAATGATATTTTTTGTCCAGATGACTGCAACAGCTTGTCTATTCGCTATTGCCTATTATCCGCCATTAATACTACTAGTGATTTTATTTATTGCACGTGGATCACTTATGAATGCTTCTCAACCATTGAGTCGATCTATTTTGATGGATACCATTAGAAAACAACATCGCGGAAAAGTTAATGCTTTGGAAGGGATTGCATGGGGTTTGTTCTGGAATGTGTCTGCAGTATTGGGTGGTTATTTAATAGAGGCTTATTCTTATCGAATCACGTTTTTGATAACCGCGAGCGTGTACACTTTTGGAACCCTACTTATCCTATTTATTGTCCCATTGGTGAGTCAGGAAATAAATTCAACAACATCTGGAACACTTACGGGCCAACAAGTCAAGAAAGAATCTGGATTTGGTGGTAGAGAGGAGTAATACCCAGAAAATCAATAATTTGTATTTTGATCAAAGTGAAGGTCTATCCTTGAACAATTGAAATATTGCGACAATGAAGAAGCAGTAGGCTAAAAATCCATACCAATTCCAAAATTCAGTTGAATCATTAAATAACCTGTCGTTCATGATCTCAGATTCATAACCCTCATCAAAAACGCTTATGCCTGCAATAATTATGAATATTGACTGAATTAGGGATGCAATTTTGTACGATACCATTTTAATCACTTGATAGAGATTTCACCAATTGTAGGATACCTACAACAATAATGCAGTATCCCCAGAACACAATTCCGTTCCAGAAATCTGAATCTGAGTTGTCAAATAAAAATTTGTTAAATCCTATACCATCATCAAGGTTTGCTACTCCATAACCAAAATCAAAAACAGATAATCCACAGAGGAAAATGACTAAGGATTGAAGAATTGAAAGAGTCTTATAAGAAGACATGAAATTCGGATTGATGAATTCTATATGAGTATTGTGTGGGATATTTAGAATTCTTCTTGACTCATGTCTTAATATTGGGAAATCGTTAATTAATCAAATAGTGTAATGCATTAACTTACCCCTACTTATAAATCGTAACTTTAATATTAGTAATCAGTATATCTATAGTGTGGCCACTGGACAAATAAGCGTAAGGCTTAATGATGAAATGAAAAATTTGATGGATGAAATTCAAGAAGAAAACTTATTGGATGATACTTCCTCAACTGTGAGATACTTAATTAGGTTTTATGCGAAATTTCGCAATATTCCAAGAGACATCCTAGAACAACTATATGAAACCCACAAACCATTTGACAGATAAATTTTATCGAATTTGGTTGGATCATATTACCCACATAACATCTCAGTGGGTTTGATCTTATTAAATAAAAACTCCAGATTACTATTAGTATCATTTGAAAATGATATTGGAGATATCATATTGTTACAACAAATATTAGTGGTTTCACCATCAGGTCCATGCTTTGTACATAGGAATTATGATCAATCAGCTAATGATGTTGATCCACAATTACTATCTGCCATGATCGCATTAGGGTCCTCGGGAAGTGTCCAATTATCTGAAATTACTCGAATACTAAGACAAGATACTATTAAAAATCCTAATTCTAACATTGAAATCATTAAAACTCACAATTATATTGCTTGTGCAATTTCCTCAAATTATGACAATAGAACTCGTTTACTTGAAATATTACCAAGAGTCAATCAAATGACCTATGAAGTCCTTGGTAATCCAAAAGATATAATTTCAATTGAAGGATCTAAAATTGATAGAATGGAACATCGGATTGATTTATTATTGATAAAGGAAGGCTTAATTCAAGGATAATCAAAGTATTTTAATCAATGACAAAGTGCTTAGAGTTATTCATTTTTACACGAAGGGCAAGACCCTGCAGTTTTAACCCATTGACGCAATTCTTTCGAATGGAAAACAACATCACAAACTATGCATTTTTCAACAATATCATCGTCTTCGAATTCCTTTCTACAAATTATACAGATGTTGTCCATATCTAAATTATTAATATCGCTCCAAGTTGGCAATTCGTCAGACGGAGTAGATAAAGTTAATGATTTTTCTTGAATCGCCCTTTTTTTGGCATTGTATTCATCAAACATCGAATCGAAATTATCTTTTGACATTATCTGTATCCCTTATTATCGAAACAAATTGAATAGACGATTTATTAAAAGCTATAACCTAATACTTGGAATGATGAATACTAACCCATGTTTTTGGAATCTTAGTTCTTTTTCTTACTTGCAGATTTTAATGATTGTATCATTGATCAGTTAAAAAGTATATACTTTTCTTGTAACTGCCCGAAGACGCTACATTAGGGTTACTGACGAGAACCCCACTATTTGTGGATATACCTCCAATAGCCTGTTTGCATCCCAATAGTATGTAACCGTTGCTCTTTTCAGAGTGCCTTGCCTATTATGTGGG
>JAAFKL010000258.1 GCA_021399405.1 Candidatus Heimdallarchaeota archaeon
AACAAGTCTGTGCTCTTTGAGTAGCAAGAAGTCGTAACAAGGTGCCCGTACCGGAAGGTGCGGGCGGATCACCTCCTATGTGCAGATTATGTGAGTCTGATTTTCGGATCAGACTCATGTTATCTACCATATTTTAATTAACCTTAAAGGGAAAGTGATTTTCAAACCCAACCGAACCGAAGTAACGAGTGCAAACAGTTCGTAAAGAACAGATCATCTCAACATGATCATTTAGGCTATTTTTTGAAAAATAAAAATAAATGTATTATTTACACACTAGAAATCTTGTTAGTAGAAAAGTTGGTTTATTTTCTTTCGATCAGTTATTTTGAGTTACTCCAAAGTATTCACAAGTAGTGATCTCATTTTATTTAGTACCTAATCGGTTTATTGATCTGTAATATTCTATAACTTCATCATCAGGAACCTCGAAATCTTCATAATAATAATGATTAGGGTCGGTGTCGGAAAACCAATCTTCCACAGGCCATTTTTCCGGTCGATCCACATCATAAAACGCTCTTAGCCCTTCAATAATTTTCATATGTTCAGAATCAAACTCCATTCTATCAATATCTTTAGGATCAAAGTTTCCAAGTAAAAAATTTTTGATTTGATAATTGTTGAAGTAGCAGCCATAAATGTAGTACATTTTATATCCATCGCTAAATTCTACAGCTGGTCCTTCGAGATTTGTAAGATACCCCCATTGATTTCGTTTGATATCAACTGGATATGAGCTGATAATGCAATAAAATTGACCATCTGTTGGATCAATCAGTAAATTACTAGCAAAGATTGGGGATTTAGAACCCTCCATGATTTGTTTTGCAATTTCGATGGTAGTATCAGTCTTGATTACTCCAGTTTGGATACAATAGTCAATGAATGCAGCATGAGAAATGGTCCAAGTATCTGAAGTGAAAGTTGAATTCAGAGGAATTTCTAAATCGTTCATTTTTGGGTCGAATCGTGTCCAATCTAGATGGGGTAGGAATTCTCTTATGCCTGAATTTATAATTTTTACAATACTTAATGAAGGAATTAGATCTGGGTATTGATTCAAATCTTCCTCATATCCTGATAAATCGCTAATACTGCTGATCCAATGGCTTGAATATATTTCTTTAATATCAATGTAACGATCATTTATTATCGAAGTAAATTTCTCTGTAATAGCTGCCCAATTACTTTCATTTTCTTGTATCTCTTTATTAACTGCTAGGTTGTTGGATTTGTATTTAGGATGACTATTGTAGTGAATGCTCTCTAGTTTCGAGCCAAGTAACTTATCAATTGAATGATTAGTCCATGACGTCATACCAAATGCCATTAGAAGAGAAGTTGCGATGTTATTTGCCATTAAACTATCTGTAAAAAGGTAATGAGGAGATTTCAGGTCAAGGGCTTTGAATCTTTTATCTAATCTTGTTTTTATTGCTTCTTTATTTTGTTTTGCAGAAGTGTTGGAATATAGAATCGCATTCCATCTTGGGGTAATCTTTGAGATCTGATCTAAAGTTGTTTTTGACAGTTTTGCCTCATTGGTTATATTCATTGTCTGTCAACATATAGATGTAAGAATCATTTATAAACTAATTTATTTTGAGTGGAAGGTTTGATTCAATCGTTTCAAGAAAATCTAAGATTTGAAAAGTGTGGAATAGGGTTTATTTAAGAGGTAATCCGAGTAACCACCATTATTGTAGTGATAGTTTGGATTTACCAAGATTTTAAGATAGAATTTAACAATTATTGGTAGTTCACCATAATTGTTTCTCACTCCGAATTTAAAGAAATCCAACGAGAATGATAAATCAAATGTACTGAAAAATGCCTCTACATTACCTTTATTTCGGGAAATTAATCCTAAACTATCGTATTTAGTTTCGAGTGATGAGACAAATTCTCTTGCGTTAGATAGTGTAATTGCAGGATATAACATGTCAACTCTAGAATTTCCGAATGCATTGTGAAGTAATGTTTCTATTCCTCCAAATCTATCAAAGGCATCAGGACTAATCGCCAGATCCATTGATTTGACATAACTCAAACCAAGAGGATCCACCTGTTCCCAAATATTGGAATTGGCCATATGATCATTTAGATCAGCATCAAATGTGAAATAAAAATCATTGTAGGAAATTGAGGTAGCATCAGATTGCATAGTGATTGTTGCAATATTAGTGTCCATAGGGCTCTTAGATTTGAGTATATCAATATAAGTGTTACTCTTTGAGAATTCCAAGGGACGAAGGACAATTTGTTCCTCTAGAACAATGTCAGACAATATTGAACCTGCATCAAGGTTAGCTTTGGGATTACTAGATCTAAACATATCAACCATTGTTGCATCCATAAGATTATCAAAAAAGTCTACCCATGAAACATTTGCCTTTACATTAGCATCATAGATGACGTAGTCGGAGTCTGATTTAAGCTGATGTTTTAATATGGTCTTATATTTAGATCTGAACATATCGAGAACACTCGGATCAAGGTTTTGAGCATATAATCCAAAGATGTTTGTTAACGATCCTAATGAATCCATTCCCAGTATAGTCGAGTCAACAATTTCGTAATTCATAACTAATTTTAAGAAGTTCATCTTTTCATTGAAATCCAGAAAATTAGCTCTTGGTAACATACCAGCATCAATCTCAGATTGTAAATCTCCTGAAAAACTCGCGTCAACAAATAAATCAGGGTTCCATCCACCATGTATAATGATTGGAATGGCAGTGTTATAAATACCATTCATAACCCATGCTGAAGTTAGATTTTGAGTTAGACGAATGTTAAATTGGACAGCCTGTCCGAGGTACGTATCAGAAATACTGTACTGGTATCCTATTTGCTCTGTCAAGTTTCCATAAATATCTAAGACATCGACACTGATACGAGTGGATTCCGATATAATTGAATCTCTCAATTGAGTTTGCATTGTCAAGTAATCGAATTTAATTACTTCCCTTATCATATCACCGATTGAAGCAGATGATCGGGATGAGATGAGTTGTTCCATTTGAAGACTTAACTCAGTGTATTCATCATACATCAGACCAATATCAGAACTTGTAATTGGCTGGAATACTTCCCTGTAGGCCGTATTTACAACTCCATTCATACTTATTTCCGAATTGAGAAGGACTTGACCTTCCAAGAGGGGTTCTAATATAGATTTAAATCGATTTTTGATAGCGCTAGACATATGAAGATAACGATCGGCACTGCTCTTACCAGCTGATTCCAGTAAATCATCGGAAAAGTAATCGGAGAGTTGTCTAAGAGTCTTTGTGAAATCACCTGTCTTTACCCCATCGGTTCCATAAGAAGCCCTACCGGGATGTTTCCGGAACATGTTCTTCTCGGTGAATTTGCTATCAAACCATTCTTCAAATCCTTTCCAATCTAATGTAGTTGGATTTTTTGGGTTAAGTGCATCTTTTGAATATCGAGACTCACCAGCTAATAAATCGGTCAACCATTCGGCCACATCATCAGGTAAATCATGTTTTTGAGTGAAAAATTCCATCAAATAGCTCCTAGATTCCTCCAATTTTGCAAGTGCTGCATCTCCGTCACTCACTCTATGTCGATTAACTGCGCGTGTATAGAAATCATCAGGAAAACCATCAACTATAAAGATTTCATCAACTTCTGATATATCAACTGACTGACCTACCTTCCCTTCTACAGCGACGATAGAAAGTTTGTGAGAAGATCCTTGATAAACAGATCCCCGAGTTTGTTTAAGGGCAGCAATACCATCATTACTGGCATCTGGCCCGATCAAAGTTGCACCGAACCGTTCATAGTTTTCATTAAAACTATTTCCCATCATCTGCTCAAGTCGAGCTGACGCTGCATTTTTGTTTACTGGATAATCAAAATCCATCTGGATATCAATTGTCTGTCCAGTATTTGAATCAATTACTGGGAATTTCCATGTTTTAGAAGTCCCCTTTTCACCAACTGGTTGTAGATGTGATTTCATAATATCAATCGGTCGACTACTAATAGATTCATGAGATAGTGCAAAATAACGATCATCTACATAATCAGGTTGCCCAAATGTACCGCTAACGAAATCATTATTTGTGGTTATGGCAGACAGTTGCTTAGATTCGATCTCAGCGATTTGTTTCCTAAGCTCACGTTGTGCAATTGCCAATTCAGATTCTGTTAATGGTTCTCCATTGGAGTGAACAGTCTTGTATTTCAAACCAGGATAAGTGTTTACGTCAACTATTTGAACCCTGTATGGGAATTCGACATCAATTAAATTTCCTTCGACGTCGTATGCTTTAAATTTTATTGTCTTCTTATTAGTCCAAGCTTTTTCAAAGTTGTATTGTCTGCTAAGATCATCAATGGCTTCCTTAGTGAAAAGATGGGGGTTATTAAAGAACTCAGGTTCAAGTAAATTCTCGTTAATTAATAATAGATTCAGTTTGTGAAAAGTATCAGCCTCTAGCAAAATATCGTTTCTCATTACCCATTCTCCGTCTACAAAAGTGAACGCATCCTTTGGTGAAAGGAAATTCGTTGCTGCAGGATTTGATCCTCCGATAAATGATGCCTTGAATTCTCCAACAGTTTTAATCGGAATTCCGTTGCCATCATATATCTCAACCTGAGCCCAAATAAATTTACCTGAAGATGAATCCCAGTATTTACGTTTTAGCATTTGGTCTGGAAGGGGAGTGGAATCGGATAGATAACTTAGTTCTTCAAAACTTACCATATCTATTGAATGTGATTTTATTTTACCATCAGGATTCTTATAAATATAGGCAATTGGGGAACTGAAATCACCATTATTCCGTGAAGTCTTTGTTAGAAGATCTTCGGTTAAAAGTAATCCGGAGTTTGACCCATATAAAGAAGTCTGGTCCATCATATCCAACATCTTATTAGATAATGTGTTTTGTAATGATGCAGCTTCAGCTTTGGTGAGGCCTTGCATCTCAGCAACGCCTTCTATAATGTCAGGATTCCTCTTTGATTTAATCCATACATCAGCAGCTCCACCGCTTTCTTGAGTCCCATATCTGCCTGATTTACGAAACAACCCTGATTTACTATTGATTGTGGATCTGACTTCTCCAAGTCCATAAATCCAATCATCGCCTTTCATTACCCATGTCCCATCTTCAAGCTGTGGCAACCTATAGGCTATGACATGATCCCATCCATTTGGTGATGTTGGTTTGTATAAAATATTCTTTGTAAAAACATCAGCTTGTGAATAAGCCTTATCAATTGGGATGCCGCCGCTTACGGAAATATGGGCAGCGATTATATCTCGATGCATTCTTGCATCTTCGAGTGCATGCTCGACCTCAGCAACATAGGAGAAATCTAATCCTTTCCTATTGAATTTGCCTGTATTTTTGTCAAAAGCTTCTTCCAAGTTCTTTTCAATATCAGCGTTCAGTTTATCCTTTGCTTTTTTACCGAATCCTGTAGAGGTATCCATGAATTGATCCATTTGTGAAGCCAAATCATCGCCATAGTTTTTCACTATCTCGCCATTCTTTCGAGCCATAAATTTCTGTAATCCCAATTCATCGAATACAGAATTCTGTTCAACGTCTATAAATTTGGAAACTTCCTTATATGTATCAGATCCGGTATCAAAGATCAAATCACCAGTAACAGGATCATTCTTCAAAGGTATCCAAGTGACTGCGTCATTAATTCTAAAGGATTCTATATATTTAGCATTAACGGGGTCATCTAATGATCCTACGATTTTGGTGAATGTGGTTAGAATAGCATTTTGTTCAGCGACTGTCTTTGTAGGTTTCAGTGCAGTATCTGACAATATGTGTAATTCTCTGAGCGTCTTCTTCAAAGTAGATGCCTTACCATCAAACAAAATTTCACCTGGTTTATCTGATGATATCATGGCCTTAACATTAGGGAAGTTCTTCTGAACATCCGGTGATAGAGCCTTAAATTTGGTTTTAAGCCCTGCATGTGTAAAGTCATAATTTTTGAAGATTAAATTAACGACACCACAGTCTAGTGAGTTAAGGTCCATCGAATGATCCACAGGAATCTCTCCGGTTAAACTATGAGCTTTAACACTAGAAGGACAGGCCTTGATGATTGCATCGTATTGGCTATCCGCCTTTCTTACTGCCCTGTTAACAACAATTTGAGTCTCAAGAAATATCTCATCCGCTTGTTTCATAAACTGCTCAAGTGGCTCACCCCCAACTTCTGCCAGATTTTTTCTTGTCTGTTCAAAAAGTGATTCAGATATAGCTTTATTATTTATAGCGGCGTTATCAGACGCTTTTCTAAATCCGCCTAACCAGTCTGATATTCCTTTACCAATCTTCTTAATTGCACTTGGTAGTTCCTTAAGTGCCTTGAAGGGTGTTTTGAATAACAATGTTATCCATGCTTTGAATATTAGGGCAATATCTGATACTGATGATACTGCACTTACCTTGGGGAAACGGGTACCCCATATCGAATGGGTTACTTCATTAACCGCATCAGCTTTAACATTCGCAGCTGACAGCAGGTCTTCAGCAATTTTACCTTTTTCAATAAGCACATCAAAGTTATTGGGATCAATGCCGTCAAAAGCCTGCTTTTGTAAATCAGTAACAGCGTCAGCTCGATCACGGATTATTCTACCCATTGCATCTTTCAAAGACTCTTCGTAAGCTGCATTTAATGCTTTGGAAGCATCAAGGTTGTGTACCAATTCAGTGTTACTTTTCAGATAGTCAAGTCGCTTGACCTCTGCCAAGGCTTCCGCCTGATCGGGATCAAGTCCCTTCTCTATTAGCGTCTTTCGTTCCTGTTTGAATACCTTATCCGCATCCTCCATATGGGAAGATAACACGAATTTCTCCATTCGGCTGATCTCTTCCTTAGTAGCCTTCTTGATGAAGTCATCACCATAAAGTTTGGCAATTTCGTTTGCATCTAGCAGTTCTCTGGTGGTCAATTTATCAGCACCGAATTTGGACACCTTTTTGCTATTAACCGCCTTTATTGCCTTATCTGCACCTCTACTTGGAATAAACACGCCAAATATTTTCTTAATAAGTTTGAATGGGGCGAAGATGATCTTCTTGACACCTTTGTTGAGTTTGGTGCCGCCTCCTCCATATTTATTGACTTTCATCACAATGGAATCTAATAGATTACCAAATCCGCCAAGATTATTGGGAACTTTTGATAAATTCTTGGAACTTTTACCTAGAGCATCACTCGCATCGGCTGCTGTTTTCATACCTTGTTTACTGGCATCCAACGGCGTCTGTGAAGGACCCAGCGCAAGTAGGTCTGGAATAATCATCCCAAGACCAATAGCACGATCCAGAACAGTGTCTCCAAAAACGAAGTCCCTAGCATCCTGGAAGAGACCGAGTAGATCACCAATCCCTGGTATCATGTTCATTAACATCTCAACTGCGAAAATCCAGAATTCCTCTGTAATTCCCAATCTTATTGGGAACTTGTTCTCCTCAGTCTCACGATCGAATGCATCAGTTTTATGTTCGCGAGAATCTCTTGAATCGTCGTCAGCCTCACCCACGAATCTGAAGTCCTCAATTCCTTGAATTCCAAAGTTTTCTTTGCCGGCTACAAATACAACACCGAATGCTAAATGAGTGATGAGATAATCCATGTCGCGTATTAACTGACCAGTCTTGGCCGTGGTTGTATCAGTCGATCCACTTATTTGCATTTCCATGCTCTGTGTCTCAGCATCAGGTACAGCACCTGATTGCATACTGCTCTCGAAGGCGGACATATCCACACCATCAATATTAGCAGCCTTAACGGCACTAGTCAACAGTGACATCATTCCACCCCGAATTGGGTCCATAATTGCCCCACTCATCCCGTATGGGATCTTCAGGTCTTCAAGGGATCGATCGATCGATCGATCCGGAAAATAAAATTAAATTGAATTTATTCCCATATTTATCAAGACTTTTCCAAATTGCAAAAATTATACAAAGATCCTAGCTTACAGTATTCACGCCTCTGGTTGCTTGTTTCCACAAATCAAATTGTTAGAATACCGTTCAAGTTTGTATATAAATTAGAAGATAGGTTCAGTCGGATAAACCCCCCCGAAAATCAGAAAAAATGTGGATCTCGCGACATATTGATATGTTGCTAGAGTGGAAATTCATTCTGTGCATATTACGGGCTGTGAGCTCTATCCTAACGCTTTTATACGCTTCGTGAAGAATTTTTTCTTCAACATAATATCTCACTAGAAATAAATAAGGGTTTGGTCTGTAATATTGCAGGAAAGTAAGTCAATTATCGATTGTTGGTATGGTTCTTAGTTTTCAATACTATTTCCTTGTATGCTACTGTGAGGATTAAGAATATGATTACTAATTGGTAAATACTTACTAAATAATCAAGGATTCAGCAATAATATTGAATAATGGTCGCCATAAGGTAAAATATGAGATTTCCAAGAAATATAGGTTTCGGTATTTTATTATTAATTATGATGACTCCAATATTTTTTGGGGAATCTTCTAATGAAATTACCCTAGATGAGGAATTTGTAATATATGAAGATGAAATTCAAGCTGTAATCAATGATATACAATTTTTTGTGGAAAATCAATTTAGTTATGAATTTAATTTAGTTGCAGAAACCCCTGAGCTTTATCCCCAGAGTCAAACTTATTGGATTGCGCATGATAATCTATTAGCTTATCATTTTTTGGAATCAAGGAATCATACACTTGCATCTAAAATAAAGGATGAAATGTATACTTTAAGTATCGAATTTGGCCTAGAGTTGAATGCTGACAACCTACCGAAAACCTACAAAGTCGATGCTATTTTTAATGAATCCATATTCTATCCAATGCATACAGCAAATGTCTATGACTTAAAACAGAATACGGACTTTATACTGAAAACTGAGATATCTAATGGTACAGGAGTTTTTCATGATTGGCAATCCTATGGAGATTTGATAGCATATTCTTTAATGGAACTTTTACGTCAAGGAGATGTATCAAATGCAAATAATATTTTCGTAGATCAACATGTGCCAATGTGGGATGGTACTGGAATTACAGACATTGCTAGGAGTGGATCTGATTTGTATGAAACTTACAAAATTGCTTTATTCTTATTAACAGGTTTGAAGCTAAACTACTTTGATAAAGAAGACCCGTTATTGTTGTCAGTAGTGCAAACATTAGTTCACAGACAAAAGTCAAACGGGGGCATTGTTACTCATTTTCAACCTGATGGTGCAAATCCTTCGCCAAGTAGTGGTGTCGATGCAAATGTTGAGACTAGTATAACCGTAGCGATAGCTTTGGACTATTTGATAGATGAATTTGATTTTTCATTTAAAGCAACATCTTCCAGTGAGGAATTTACTTCACAAACAGCAGATACAGTTAGTTCAGAGGATAACAGCACTTCGAATGATAGTCCAGTTCTTGGCATCCTATCATCATTTTTACTAATCCCAACAGTCAGAAGAAACAGTCATAGGAAAAAATAAATATCACTTGAGCTAGAAATATACTCACTATTTTCTTCTGAAGAAAACCACTGCAATCACAATTACAGCAACCACACTTGCACCAATCAAATCAATGCTGCGAACGTTATTTAACGAGTTAATAAATCTCGATCCTGGTTTATCCCATTCAGTTTCGATTGATCGATTTTAAAGTTAAAAATTCTGTGAAGTACAGAATAACCATCAATTAATTATGTGTCTAGCCTAATGAGTAAAACATGAAATATTTTTTGCAATAGCCCGAGCAAATGAAATAGAGACCACTGAAGGATTTGTATATTTTTGGTCTGAAATTTTTAACCAGCTAAAGTATGCAGCTATAAGCTTCATAATAATCAGGATTAAATGGGATAAATTACCCAGGTGGTCTTATCTCTTGTATTTATTTTACGCTTTATTGACATTCTTAGGAATTACTCGATTGGGGTCTAATACTTATGGTGTTTGGACTATTAGTTTTTACTTAAATCAATTTCATAACTTAATCATTCCTGCTCTTATTTTCTATGTCTTTTTCACAACAGACTCTGTTGATATCAATAAACGTGTAATTTATTCAAGACGAATTTGGATGCTTTGGGCTATGATGTTCTTTATTAAAATTCCTCCACTTTTGTATTATAATGTTATTTTACAACGATTTCCCTCTGAAACACCTCTTTGGGCACTTTATGTTATTCTCGTTCCACAAGTAGTAGCTGCTGGATTACTTATAATATTACACGTTTTTTTCCCTGAAGCAGTCTTGATTAGCCATGAACAGGTTCATAGAGCTCATAACTTGTATGGTAGGATAAATCTAAAGGGAAATATTATTAATGATATTGGTATTTCGACTATTCACTCCTACTTAGAATCGGTAAAAGGAATTATGGATTCAGATTAATTCCCAGTTAAAATTTGTAATATTACACGAAAGCAAGTCAATTATCGATTGTTTCCTACTTACATTGATTTCTAATTTTCTATCTTGCAGGATCTAATAATTTATGCTGAGTGTATATTTTTGAGATATTCTCTAGTCAAATTTTGAAACTTTGGAATTAATCGGATTCCTTAACCTATACAGCTCAGTATTATCAAATTTATCTCACTATTCAAACGTTGTAAGTAATATTTTTATAGCAATCTCAAATTTGATCTTATGAAAAATTGCTTATTCTCTCGAAATTCTGTTAGTTCTAATCTAAACTTATTTCTTATGCTCTTTCTGTTAACCATAGGCTTCAATACGATATCAATTCAACCTACAATTGGTGATGCGACAACTGATATGTATGAAAATCCAACAGAACACATGGTTCCAATGCGAGATGGAGTAAAATTAGCAACTAATGTATATTTGCCGAAAGGTTTTACTGATCCTTTACCAACTCTTTTGATTCGTACTCCTTATTCACGTGAAAATTTCTGGTCAGGTGACAGAGGGTTTTATGACAATGCTATACTTCAATCACTTCAATTCCCCGTGGTTGTTCAAGATACAAGAGGCCGTTATCATAGTGAGGGTACTTTTCATCCTTTGACAAATGAGTCACTTGACGGATATGATACAATCCAATGGGTACTCTCCCAAGATTGGAACAATGGAGAAATTGTTACTATGGGATGGTCTGCACTGGGTATCACTCAATATGCTGAAGTTATTTCTGAATCTCCAGGTATAAAGGCTCAGTTCATATCTGTGTCCCCAGCAAATTATCATAAAGCCAGCTTTCCGGGTGGTGCTTATCGTCAAGGCCTGGTTGAAGATTGGTTTGATATAGTACAAGAAAAGTCATACATCCCAACAATGCGACAGCAAGAAATTTATTCTGATTTTTGGAGTGGTAGTAACATGGATGGAAACTGGGATCACGTCAAAGCCCCAGCAGTATTTCTTGGTGGATGGTTTGATATCTTCATAGAGGGTACAATTGATGGTTTCAATGGGTATCAGACTTTGAGTGATCCTTCTGTACAAGGGAAATCCTATATTGTTGTTGGACCTTGGACACATGATGTAATAGGTACTCAGATTTGTTGTACTGAAATTAAATTTCCATCAAATTCTTTTGATGACGAAGCGACTGTTTTCATTGATATGGCTTTAAACTTATTTTTACATGAAACAAAAGGAACAGGCGATCTAAGCAGCTTTTATCCTATTAATCTGTACGTTATGGGGCCAATTGAAGATGGAGCTAGGGGGAATTTTTGGGTAAGGAGAAACACGTGGCCAAAGGCAACAGATCAATCATTATACCTTCATGCGAACTCAGTGGCAAATTTTGAAGCACCTACTTCAAATGAAAAATCAAAATCATATATTTACGACCCATTAAATCCTGTTCCCTCAATTGGTGGTAATCATTTATTTGATCTAGTTGGCCCTAATCATGTATTTAACATTGATAATCGAAAAGATACTATAATTTTTGAGACTGCTGCTCTGTCAGAAGATTTGCTTATAACTGGAGAAAGCATTGCAAAGTTGTTTGTTAAAAGCAATGCAACGGATACTGATTTTGTTGTCCGTGTAAGTGATGTATATACTGATACAAAGATAGTTATGTTACATGATGGTGTTGTAAGAATGAAATGGCGTGATAGTAACGTAGTGCCTTCTTTCATTAATCCTTCTGAAATTTATGAAATAGATGTAAACTTAGCTCCGACGAGTTACATTTTCAACAAAGGACATAAAATTCGAGTTTCAATAACAAGCAGTAGTTACCCTGCATTCTCGATAAATAAAAACGATGGGAGTTTTATTAATACCACTGATGATCTTTCGACAGCAGTATTAGCCAACAATACTATTTTCTTTGATGCAGACCATCCTTCTAGATTAATACTTCCTGTAGTAAATATTGATGATATCCATTCAGATCCAGTGGAAACAACTACAACTTCCACTACAACTTCCAAAACTACTATTGTTCCAACGCAAAGTGAATCTTCATCTTTATCAACAAAATCAGATGAAAATGCATTAAATGTGAAAACAGTGTATTATCCCGTATTTATCATTATTTTCTATTACGTGAGAAGAAGAAAAACTATCTCAGTGATTTGAGATACTCTTAAAAAAATCTGGGACTTCTCATTTAATGAGATATGAATTGATAGACGATTTTATCACCTACAACTGAAGTAAATATATTGCGTCTTTATCTTAAATAGAATTATGAAGGAATTTTCAATTGTTTGCCTAGGAATCCTCATTTTGAAGGGTTTTGAAGTATCTCACTAATTGGGTTAACACTTGGGTCTGTTTAAGAGTAACTACAATATCTTTTTCTTCGTGCCGAGTTATTCGCACACCAGTATTTAGATAAGCGATATAGCCAATGGAACCATCCGGACCTACTCGTTTACCGACCCCCATGTAGTCTCTAATTGGTCTAACAATTACTGGTTCTATCGATTTTACATTTTTCATATCAATTTTATCTTTGAAGGGGCCAAGTTTGATCAAAATTGCATTTCTGTCAGCAGTAATAGTGATTTTATTGAATATGATTAGTACTAGTGCGAAAAATAATGTAATAATCATATATTCTAATCCCTGATCATAGTTTTCTCTTAATAGAAAGTAAATTGAAAGGACGGTGAAGATGATTATGAAAGGTGATACTATAAAATAAATTATTCTTAATCTCACATCCTCATTGAACGTACTATCTTCAGTAACTTCAGTAACTCCATGAACTTCCTCTATTTGAGCCCCATCGAGGTTTTGTGGTACTTCAACCTCATTAAAATAGGGATAAATGAGTACATAGAATAGAATTGCCCCTCCTCCAAATACCATAACAACAATTAGTGAAGTGTAAACAGACTCATCTATTTCAAAAATGAAAGGGATAAAAATGAAAAGAATTATTAGACTGAAATAAACAAATACGGTTATCCAGCGAACTTTATTTCTTTTTCTTAAGACTTGATAATACTCTTCGAAATTGTTATCTGACATTTAACTACCTTCTGGTTACAAATTTATTAGATGGTCTGTATCACGTAAAATTAGAATATGGTTATTATATAATCAGTTGGAAAACACAGCGTGAATTTGTACATAATCTTGCGAATTTAAATATGGAAAGCGAGATTGATTCTAACTCAATTATAGGCTTTCTGTGAAAAAATTTTCAATATCGTAATAACGAGAGTTCGCCTCAAGTTTTTTTAACTCACAAATTGCGTTAATTCTAGGCCCCATGTCTGAATTCCAAAAGCTCTATGAACATGGAAAGATTTTCGAGCTACTTGAGCTTGCAAGAAACTCATCCACAGAGACCGGAAAGCTTTGGGAAATTGATGCGTTGTTATTACTTGAACGATTTAAAGATGCAAAATTACGTCTCGGGCAGTATGATGCAAACTACAAGCAAAGTGCTGATCCAGAGATTCGTTTCAATTCCATGCACGTCCGAGGGATCCTAGAAACTGAAGTTGGAGACATTAGCATCGGAAGAACCTATTTGGAGCAAGCAGTGCAAATTGCAGAATCGCACAAACTTGACCTCCTCTAGTATTGGTCCTGAAACAATCAATTGACCAGTTTTTATTTTCTATGCAGCTGATGTTGGATAATCCACGCCACCAGAAAGATTGACAATTGCATTCCAACCCGCTTCCTGATAATCACGATTAAGAAAATGTTCATTATTTTGAATTTCCATTTTGCCTACCATTTTACCTGGAGGTGATGCATAGAAATGTCCAGTATTATCAGCCTCAAATTCTCCAGCCTCGATGTAACGATCTGCCGCATTTCGAATATTCCAAGACATACCAAATAATCGACCAAGGCTATTCATCATGGGCACCATAACTCGACGCATGACAAAGCTTTGATCACGAGCAAAGTTTGTACTTGGAACACTACCTGGAGAAACAGCATTAACAACCATACCGTGAGGAAGTTTTCTTGAAAGAACGGCTGCCCACCAATTCGTGTAGACTTTCGAAGTTACATAAATGTTCATTGATTTACCTTCATAAGGTGATTCATAACGTGCAATTTTCTCGAGAGCCTTTACTAGATCACCTCCGAAATGTTCATTGGCAAATGGACCAAAATCAACGGGTTTCATGCCCATCATATCACCCCGAGCACCTTCTGATCCTGCGACTACGATATGTGAATCTGAAGGTAATAGACCATCCCTTACGAGATTCATGGTCAAAACATGATGTCCGATAATATTTGCAAACGTCATTTCCACTCCACCTGAATTATAGCTACGATTACCTCCACCACTCATTCCTGCGTTTAAAATAAGTAAATTAATTTTATCTCTTCGACTTTTGAGTTCCTCTACAGCTGTATCTGTAGATTTAGGCTCTGCAATATCTACAACCAGTATATCAAAAACTTGTTTGCCAGTACGTTCGACCAATTTAGCTCTTGCATCTTCACCTTTTTCATTACTACGAACTCCTAGAATTACTTTCCCATAACCTTGCTCAGCTAGTGCAGCGGCAGTTTCATATCCTATTCCCGAATTGGCTCCTGTTACAAGTGCAGTTTTATTGACATTATTTGATTTGCTCATTTTAATTTCTCCTTTGATTTTATTGGAATAATCATTCTAAAAAATTCCACTACAGACTATTGATATATGGATTTCTATATAAATATATTGGAATGAGCGTTCTAATAAAGCACTGGACAATTACTATGAAAATGGTAGTAAGGCCAGTACACCCGCTTAATCTTCATTTTAGGAACGTCCTTATTCTCGTCAGATATTTATTTCAAAATAATATTTCATTGAAAGTTAATCAATAATTAAAAATAGTGTAAAACATAACAATGTAATAATTTAGGCCATTACTCCCCTTCTCTTGAGTTCAGTTTTTACTTGTACTGATTTGGAAATCTCAATGAATCCAAAGACGACAATTGGAATTCCAATTAAGATAACAGATAGAAGAAGCCCGATAATTATATAATTTCTTCCTTTGTAATATCGCTGTCTAAAAAGACCATATAGCTCTTCATCACCTAATTGGTTAATATCAGCTCCAGTATAATTAGTTTTTTCGAATGGCTTTCCGTATTGCTTTGAACCTTCTCTATGATCCTCAATAGCTTGATATTGCTCGGGATCCGAATAACTCATTTGACTTTCCTGATTATCCCATTTTCTCCCTTTGTTATACAGGTATAACCCGTAGATTATCATAATAATGCCTATACCAAAAACTGTTAAAATTATACCAACAAAAATATAATATAGACCGAATTTTTTCATTTGACTTGGACTTGTGTATCGCATTTTATCGTTTCCTTATCAAAATAATAATTATTTCGATTCTTATATAAATAAACATATTTTCAGGAAGAAAAATAAATTCATTCACTTGTTAACCTGAAATAATCTAGTCGCCTTCAATGAATTTTTTAACAACTCAGATGTTTTTCCTACCTAGATTCCTCTTTATCAAATAAAAATAAAATTCATTATTAAATGGAATTCAGTCAATAATAATTGAATATAAAGATCATCAGAACGTTGTGTACCTAAATCTTGTTTTGTAATTATTTTCTTTTTGAGAATACACTCGCAGCGACAGCTGCCACAGCTACAACACTAATACCGATAATGATGTTCCGGTTAAGTTCAAGTGAATCATCAGATTTTACACTTTCTACGAATTTATTTGGATTAATGTCCGTCCACTCCGATTTCTTTACATTTTGCCATTCCTGGTCTGTGTTTTTCAAGAGTATACCATTGATCCCCTCAATATCACCTGCAAGTATCCATACATCAATAGGATAAATAATTGGAATAACCGGTATGTCATTATAAAGTGCAACTTGAATTTCATTCAAGATTTCCGCTTTCTCTGTTGGATCTAACTGAGTTTCATAAGAATTTATTAATTGTTCAGTTGTCACATTTTGATAATTAATATAATTAGAACAGGAAGGGTCCACATCACACAAACCGTCACTTGTATAACGACTCCCAGAATCCCAGTTAAATGCGCTATGAACAAAACCAATAAATAAAATATCAAATCCACCTTCATCATAAAGTGGAGGTACTCCATCTGGATAACCATATGCTCTGCCATAGACATCTGCAAATCCTCCATCAGTCTGGTTAATATGGACTTCCTTCACCCCAATTCCTATTTTGGGTAATTCAACAGCATACTCTTCTACGTATTGGACTCGAACAGGATCCCAACTTGGTGCTAAAAGGGTTAAATTAAAGAATGTTGTATCATTTTCATCTCCATAATCACCATCTAAATTGTCATCAATGAGATTGGAATAATCAAAACCAGCCATTTGCAAATAATTTTTGGCAGTATCTATTGAGAAGTTCCTAGCAACTAAATCATGGTTAAACCCCGAAACAACTGGATGTACAGGGGTGGATGCGGGTGTGGCAAATCCATTTAAGAGAACATTTGCAATTCTATCCCTGTTCACGATGTGTGATAACGCTTTTCTAACTAGTGTTGCCTGAACGAAATCATTATCGCTTATTCCATTACCATCGGGTATAGCTACTCCTGTTCCCCAAACTGGATGTAAATGATTTAATGAAATTTCTTGTACTACGGGTGCTGGGGCCGTTAATTGTTTTACATTAGATATATCGGCAAAATCGTCCAATGAAATCCCATTAATAGATGAGAAGAGGTGATCAACAACATCAATCTCTCCCTT
Organism: Candidatus Heimdallarchaeota archaeon; assembly: GCA_021399405.1. The sequence continues at coordinate 17,226 of JAAFKL010000258.1, forward strand.
TTTGAATTGTTCAACAACATCATCGCCAGTCATATTATATTTCATCACTATTTGATCTGCCCAGACATTATTGGAATCATAATAATGCTCATTTCTGATCACAGTTACTTGTTGTTCCGTTACATTAAAATTCTTAATTTTGTATGGACCTGCACTTTGGGCAAATGTACCTGAGGGATCATTCCAATCGCAATCAACTTTATTTCCATCTAAACAACTAGAGTAGATATCTAGATATTCTGCTTTTTCAATAATTGGTAAAGTCAATGCATTTTGCATAAATCGATTTAATCCACTGAAAGTTAATTCTACAGTATCTTCATCAATTTCTATAATGGATGAATTTAATTCAAAAAAGAATGAATAAAGCCAGTAAGAATCTATATCAATCTCTGGCGTAAGAGCCACTTGATAAGTGAAAATTACGTCTGTAGCGGTTAAAGGATTCCCGTTGGCAAATTTTAAATCCGACTTAAGATCAATGGTCCAAGTTAATCCATCTTCGGAATAAGCAGGATCACTTTCTGCAAGCATTGGGGCATATTTTAGATCTGCATCTGATGAGCGGTGATATAAGCTCCCAGATACACTAGACAACCATTGTTGAGTATAATAAGTCCCTGCATTCCATTGGGAATATGCGTGTAATTGACCTTCTAGTGCATATACTATTTCGTTATTTTCATCGGTGATTTGATTAAATTCAATATTCGCTGATGTGTTAATCGGATTTAAAGTTGAGATTATTATTACTAATAGAATTGTATTAAGCTTTGATCTAAGAGTTGCTCCCATTGATTTGCAAGAAATATTTTGTAATAAAAATATGTGGGGGCTATAATATGTGATAATATCAAAAAGTTAGTAATTTCAATAATCAATCAGATTGCGAAATTATTTTCTTTTTACGCGAAATACCAGTGTAATCAATACAAAATGAATAATTGATTAGATGTGAATTGATTGTCTCTCCCAGATCAAATATGATCCCAGACTTACTAAATATCAATTGACAGACATAGAATTTATTAGTATATAATCGAAGGAGATTTCAATAAATGAGTGAAATATTACAGGAAGTCGTGGATCGTTATATCGAT
>JAAFKL010000259.1 GCA_021399405.1 Candidatus Heimdallarchaeota archaeon
CATCGATGGCATCATTTATCCTTCCACAGATAAAAATGCCCCCATCACCATGGTCAGGTTATTGGTTGCCAGAAAACCTCTGAATGAGAAAGAGATTGTTAACAGGATCTATGTTCTGGTGATATTTGTAAGCATACTCGCAATAATAACTGCGTTTCTTATGAGGGTTGATGTATTATGAAATTCAGAGGCAATTCCCCATTTTTCGCACTTCTAGGCACTGTATGGTTGTATTTACTAGGTCTTTGTTTGCTAATCGGATTTTTAGTTGTTCCAATTGAGGCCGAAAGTCAATTTTTGAGATTTGTAATAGGATCATCCAAGGTTATTGTTTCCATGGTTTTGATACTCATATGGTTGATTTCATGGTACAAGGTACTCGGAACGCTATTCCATTACGAGCTCTCTATGTCCGAAACCACTGAAGCAAAATAATTTTATTGCCAAAGGTACTCAAAACTTAGATTAAATACCTCAACTATCCCCTTGTTAGTGCTGTACTGTGGACGGTAAATCTTTCTATCCATGCTACTATCAGATACCCATATAACAAACAACACTGATTCCTTATCCACCATAGTGCCTCTCGTCAACATCTTGATCTCTGGGAGGACTTTCACCTCAGCCCCCATACCGATCAGAGATTTGGAGACCTCATCATTGTTACTCCCTTGAAGAAGGACCCTCACCCTGCACCCTCTGTTCAGGGCATCCTTCAGATCCTCTTCCACCTGATCTAACCAGTAAAATACATGGGTGAATATATTGACTGATCGTTGGGCAGATCTGATGATGCTCTTTGTCTTTTCCTCTGCCTCTTTGAGAGTACTATACTGTGTCATCAGGTCATCAGGAGAGACTTCGGTATGGGTCTTGTAGTAAAGTATCTGTGCTTGGTCCATGAAGGAGGTGGCCAGGCTGGAATAATCACTGATGATCTCATCATGCTTCTGTTTTTCAGATTCAATGAGTGCATTTACTGCATCCTGTGGTTTAACAGCGGTGTAGATTTTTGGTCTACCCTGGGGATCCTTGATGAATTTCTTTCTCTCCAACAATTTCAGAGCATCATAGACTCTTGAGAGGGTAATCTCATTATCCTTCAATTCATCTGCCTTTGATGGTCCATTCTTGTATAGCTTGATCATTATGGCAATCTCATATTTGGTGAAACCAAGTGACTGCATGATAGCTGTTATATCAAGATTTTCCATCTGTTATTCTCATCTACGAGTTCTTGATATTAGAGCTCTTGTTCAAATACCTAGATTTTCTCACTAATTGGAAATTATTTTGTAGATCGGATTACAATAAGTGATCCTTAAAAAAAAAGTAAAAAAGTGAGCCCGACGGGAATTTCGTTCTTATAGCCTTTGAAACGACTATATGAAATTCGAACCCGCGATCACTTGGAATTTTGCATCTACAGAGTCTCTGTTAGCAAATCCCAAACCAAGCATGTTGCCAAGCAAATAAAAAAATTAAAAAATGAGCGATGAGGGATTCGAACCCTCGATCACTTGGATTCCTGTTTTCACACAAATAAATTGTAGAAAGAACCCAAAACAAGCATATTGCCAAATAAAAAAAATAATGAGCGATACGGGATTTTCGTTCTTATAGCCTTGGAAAAGGTTATATGAAATTCGAACCCGTGATCACTTGGATTCCTGTTTTCACACAAATAAATTGCACAAAGAACCCAAACCAAGCATGATACCCATTAGATCGAAAAGCTGTAGATTACTTAAAATATTAAAATCCTAATTTCTCATTTAATGAGGAGATATAGATCAATCAATCTACTTATTCTTTTACTTCTTCTGGGATCAGCATTAATTAATCAAGATACTATTTCAGAAAGTACAAGGTTGGCAGAAGTTAAAAGCAAAACATCTCTATCACAAAGAAATATGAGTCTAATCAGTTCAGAATCAAGTACTAGTCAACAATACAGATTAAAGTTGGAATTTGGTGAAACCAGTAATTTTACAATGGATATCAGAGATGAAAATAACAATGATATCAGTTGGAATAAAGCAGAAGTATCAAAATTGACAAATGCCAACAGTAATTTATTTCTCTCAAAATGGGATACAAGTTTGACAAGTTTGGAATCAAGTACTAATCAACAGGTTAGATTACCATTAGAACCTAATGGTACATATGATTTTACTGTGGATTGGGGAGATGGTAATAACAACACAATAACGGGTTGGAATCAGACAGAAGTTACTCATACATATGCATCAGAAGGTGTCTATACAATTGCAATCGATGGAATTCTCCTAGGTTGGCGATTTAACAATGTTGGAGATAAATTGAAAATCATAGAGATCTCACAATGGGGAAATATCCGATTGGGTAATTCTGATAGCTACTTTTATGGGAGTGAAAATTTACAACTTACAGCAACAGATGCTTTGAATTTAACAGGTACCACTACTTTATATCTTACATTTTGGAGATGTTTTAATTTAGGGAACAGTGGTACTATGAACAACTGGGATGTGTCTAATGTTACTAATATGGAAGGTATGTTCGGTGGTGCCTCCTCTTTCAATCAATCCATTGGTAACTGGGATGTGTCTAGCGTTACTGATATGGCATTTATGTTCTATAAAGCCTACTCTTTCAATCAACCAAATGGTAACTGGGATGTATCTAGTGTTACAAATATGGCTAGTATGTTCCAAGATGCCTTTTCTTTCAATCAATCGATTAATGATTGGAATGTGTCTAGTGTTACGAGCATGGCTAGTATGTTCCGCGTGTTCCTAGGAAACTCTTCTTTCAATCAACCCATTGGTAACTGGGATGTATCTAGCGTTGCTGATTTGGCATATATGTTCATAGGTGCCTCGTATTTCAATCAACCTATTGGTGACTGGGATGTGTCTAGTGTTACAGATATGAAATATATGTTCAGCTATGCATTTTCTTTCAATCAGCCCATTGGTAACTGGGATGTGTCTAGTGTTAGTGATATGGCTAGTATGTTCAACTTTGCCCGTTCGTTCAATCAATCTATTGGTAATTGGGATGTATCTAGTATTACTGAAATGGATAGTATGTTCAAGTTTGCTCATTCTTTAAATCAACCTATTGGTAGCTGGGATGTGTCTAGTGTTATTAATATGAGAGGTATGTTCAGCTTTGCACGTTCTTTCAATCAGCCTATTAGTGGTTGGTATGTATCTAGTGTGACTGATATGAGTGGAATGTTCGGTAGTGCGTCCTCTTTCAACCAGCCCATTGATAACTGGGATGTATCTAGTGTTACAGATATGAGTGGTATGTTCTATGAAGCCATATCTTTCAATCAACCTATTGGTAATTGGGATGTTTCTAGAGTGAATTATATGCTAGTAATGTTCAGAGGTGTGACATTATCGACAGAAAATTATGATAATTTATTAGCCGGTTGGGCATCATTATCACTTCAAACTGGGGTACCTTTTGATGGAGGGAATTCACAATATAGCAACACGATTGCAAGACAGCATATCATTGATACCTTTGGCTGGTCGATTATAGATGGGGGAAATATTGTGGGGTCAGCTGAGACTTCTGAAATTAGTACTAGTATATCAGATACATCGGAAAGTAACTTTCTTCAATTCTCTGCATTTCTAATTTCACTTGTTTCCTTGTTAAGTATTCAGAGATTAAGAAAAAGAAATTCTTAAGAAATAAGATGAGCGATGAGGGATTCGAACCCTCGATCACTTGGATTCCTGTTTTCACACAAATTAATTGTAGAAAGAACCCAAACCAAGCATGATACTCAATCATTCGAATACCTGTAGATCACTTAAAATAGCTAATACTTTCTTTTTTGTTTAATGAGGAGATATAGATCAATCATTCTAATAATTCTATTATTTCTTCTGGGATCTGTATTATTTCATCAAGATACTTTTGCAGAAGGTACAAATTTAATAATTTCAGATGTCAACAGTAATTCATTTCTCTCAGAAAGGGAAACGAGTATAATCAATTCAGAATCAAGTGATAGTCAACAAGACAGATTACTGTTGGAATTGGGTGACACAAGTAATTTCTCAATGGATATGGGAGATGAAAATTACAATGATATCAGTTGGAATCAAGCAGAAGGATCAATATTGACAGATGTCAACAGTAATACATTTCTCTCACGGTGGAACACAAATTTGATCAGTCAGGGATCTAGTAGTGGCTACCAGATCAGTTTACCATTGGAACCAAGTGGGACCTATAATTTTACTGTGGATTGGGGAGATGGTACTAACAATACTATAACCAGTTGGGATCAAGCAGAAGTTAGACATTTATATGAACCAGCTGGTGTCTATGCTGTAGCAATTGAGGGTACTCTTATAGGTTGGCGATTTGATTATAGTGGAGATAGATTAAAAATAATTGAGATCTCACAATGGGGGAATATCCGTTTAGGAAATTCAGGTGGTTACTTTTATGGGAGTGAAAATTTACAGCTTACTGCAATTGATGCTTTGAATCTAACAGGTACCACCACATTATCACGAATGTTTGATCGTTGTACTAATTTAGGGAGTGTTGGTGATATGAACAGCTGGGATGTGTCTAACGTTACAGATATGAGGATGATGTTCTACGCAGCAACCTCTTTCGATCAACCCATAGGTAACTGAAATGTGTCTAACGTTACAGATATGAGCTTGATGTTTATGTATGCTTCATATTTCAATCAACCTATTGCTAACTGGAATGTATCTAGTGTCACCAATATGGGTTCAATGTTCTATCGTGCCTCTTCCTTCAATAAGCCCATTGGTAGCTGGGATGTCTCCAGTGTTACAAGTTTGGGTGGAAATCAGTATCATTTTGGTGGAATGTTCAGTGATGCTTCTTCCTTCAACCAACCTATAGCTGACTGGAATGTATCTGGTGTCACCAATATGCAGGCTATGTTCAGTGGAGCCACCTCCTTCATTCAGGATATAAGTAACTGGGATGTATCTAGTGTTACTGATATGAGTTATATGTTCAGTAGTGCCACCTCCTTCAATCCGGATATAAGTAACTGGGATGTGTCTAGTGTTACAGATATGGGTGGTTTGTTCAGTAGTGCCTCCTCTTTCGATCAACCCATTGGTAACTGGAATGTGTCTAGTGTAACTGATATGAGATATATGTACAGTGGGGCCTCCTCTTTCAACCAACCCATTGGTGACTGGGATGTGTCGAGTGTAAGCAGTATGTTTAGCATGTTCAGTAGTGCCTCATCATTCAATCAAAACATTGCTAAGTGGAATACGTCTAGTGTTACTCGTATGAACAGGATGTTCAAGCATGCCAACTCCTTCAATCAGGATATAAGTAACTGGGATGTGTCCAGTGTTACCTCAATGGCTGGCATGTTTGAAGATATCTCCTCATTTAATCAACTTATTGGTAATTGGGATGTTTCTAGAGTTTACAATATGGATGGTATGTTCAAAGGTGCCACATCATTCAATAAGCCGATTGGTAATTGGGATGTGTCCAAAGTTAAGTGGATGACGAGTATGTTCGAAGGTGCCACCTCTTTCAATCAACCTATAGGTAATTGGAATGTGTCGATTGTTATTGATATGAATAATATGTTTAACGGTACCTCCTCTTTCAACCAACCCATTGGTAATTGGGATGTGTCTAGTGTAATTGAATTTGATTTCATGTTCACAGATGTGACTTTATCGACTTCTAATTATGACAATTTGTTGGCAGGTTGGTCAGCATTAACTTTACAAAATGATGTAAACTTTGATGGAGGAAATTCCCAATATACCAACGCTAATGCAAGACAGTATATCATTGATACATTTGTCTGGACCATAACAGATGGGGGAATCGAAATTGCGGACACAGAATTAAGCTCAATGAGTACAGAAATCGGATTTTTACCTTCTCCACCAATCTGGGTATATGCTCTAGGTATTATTTCACTTATTTCAGTTAAGAAATTAAAGAGATATGGTTAATATAATCTAATATATTATGAACTACATCATGTCACAATAAATTGCACAAAGAACCCAAACCAAGCATGATACCAAACCAATAAAAATTAATAAATGAGCGATGGGGGATTCGAACCCCCGATCACTTGGATTCCTGTTTTCATGCTATTTATATACATGAAGAACCCAAACCAAGCATGCTACCAAGCTACACCAATCGCTCATACTAAAATAATCACAAAGGTCTTTAAATTTGGTGATTCAGCACTTCTAAAATCAAAGAAGAAACAACTTCTTCTGTCTCAATAATTCAAACTGAAATTTCAGAACGATCAAGTAAATCTCACTCTCTTAAATAATCGCAGAAACCACAATCGTTGAAATGTGTTTGACAAATATCGATCAATCTCTGTCACTTTACTTCTAACTGTTCTGGGTTTAGTTTGTCAATATTATCTGAATACAAAATATTGAATAAATTTCGAAAATTTGTATAGAGAATACTTTCAGTTAGCTACTAACAAAGTATCAATTTAAACCTGCATGTTCACTTTTAAGCTAGTGTTTCTGAGTTTATATATCGCGATTGAGTATATAATATTGATCATAACTAAACTTCTAGTGAGGGGATATTCAATGACATATATCAGCTGTAAAGTTAATATTGATACAGAAAAAATGGATAAGGATACCATAAAAAGACTGCATCAGATTCTATACAGGGACAGCAGAATAATCAGAGATTATATCAATATCATCAAAGAAAATGAGGAATTATTAGTTATCAATAAGAAGGTTAGCGATGTTGAATTAGACAAGCTAACTGCGACTACTGAAAATAGAAAGGTTGTCAAACATGATTTAAAATCAAAATATCCTAGGATCTCTCTTAATGAATTAAAAGAATGCAGAAATGATGCCAAGGGAATGTATAATTCCTATCTTGCATTGAAAAGGAAGGGAGGAAAATATCCCAATGTACACCGATTAGTTCCTAGAACTATTGGGTACAGACGATTCAAGTTGGATACTGATATGATGGTTCTTACAATCATGGACAGTATGGATACCAATCCAAAGATGATCCGAAAGGGATGGTTCAAGGCATATCACAACACAATCAATATACCCATAATTATGAGTAACTATCACCTTGAAAGAATAGATGAAGGGGAACTAAAAGCTGTCAAAATATTCTATGACAATAATCAGATGAAAGTCGCTCTCTCAATCAAGGTGGATGTGGAGCAATTACCCAAGAAAACCACTACCAAACCCATTGGGGTTTTGGGAATTGATCTTGGTATCAACATAGCTGCATCAACTGTTTTAATCAACCACAAGGGAAGAATTACAGAAAAGAAGGCCTTCAATGTTCCAGAAATTGCCAAAAATTATGACATACTGGAGAATACTCTCTCAAATCTTATGAGATCAAAAGAAGTGAGAATGCTAGAAAAATTAATTAATAATTTGAAAGGCAAAATAATCCAGTACAGGAATATTACTCAATTCAACCCTCAAAATCATCTAACTTCATTGAATACTATACTCATTGAATTAGAAAATATCAGTTTCAATAATTTAGATACTATTGTTAATGAATCAGAAACCTTGATTAATGATTTGCAAGCTGTAAAGGGTAATCTCTGGAAAGTAATCAATCGATTTTTATCAGAGAATAGCCTATCAAAGCATGATAGGAAGAAGGTTACACACTCTAGGAAAGATCTGAAATTGATTGTCAATATTTTCAAAACTCTCAACCTAATCAAATTGATCAAATCTAACTATGATAGGAAAACAGATGGTCTCTATAAAAAACTAAGAGATCTAAAAAATAAGAGAGCTAAATTAAAACTGGAGATTGACAGGCAACTAATCAATCAGATGATTATCTATATTGAATCCCTCACACAAAATTACGACCTATACGTTGCACTTGGTAAATTAAAAAATATCAGATATCTAGCCATGAGAGGAAATGGCAACAAGGCTCATAGAAAGAAAATCCATAGATGGACATTTTCTAGAGTGACATCCATGCTAGAACACAAACTCTCTCTACTTGGACTAAAGAAGAGATTTTTACCGGTGAACGAGGGATGGACATCCATCATGTGTCACAAGTGCAATAACAAGGGTGAGAGACCAAGACAATCCTATTTTATCTGCAAGAATAAAAGCTGTGGGTGGAAAGGGAATGCAGATACAAATGGAGCAATCAATATCGCAAAGAAACTGATATTGATATTTAGACTTACACAATCAGTAATGAATGGTAAGAACGGACTAGGAAAATATTTACCTGTAAAGGCTAAAAGTACCCCGAAAGCTCGCAAGAGAAGTCCACGTCGAAAGACAACCGGTAAGAAACCACTTACACAATGGTTTCAAGATGATCTATCGGAAAGCGCGGAAACCCAACTCCCTGGAGCTGGACATACTAACCGAGAAGTAAATTCTCAACAATCCAAACAAGTTTTAGGGACTAAGGGCTCTAAAATGATGGCGACATCTGGTTGGGATGGAAAGAACGCGTAAACAGTGTATTTTACACTATGATCATGATACCAAACTTCGCTAATCAATAATAATCAAGTAAACCATACATGATTATACCAATTGACTTCACTTTTAATTCCACCTTAAAATTAGATCTATGTAACTGTTTGAGGTAATAATTATAAGAAATCTAATTAATAATGAATGAAATAATTCGTACATATTAAATAAAATTATGATATCACATTCATAGACTAAATAGAATATCTCGAATATCTAATGGAGTGGATCAATTGATAGTGTTCTCAGGTACGAAATATAAAAATATTTCAAAATTGATAATTACAATATTAATACTAAATTCAATACTATCAATTCCACAAGTTAATGGGTCTCCTCTAATAGAACAGAATCATTTTGAGTTCGCTTTAAGTAAGAATGATTCATTTGAATTCATCATCCCCAATATTGATACATCACTCATGGGACTATTGTTTATTGTTCATGTTTCAGAGAACAACATTGGCATAAGTGACCAAGAGATATTAGGAAAATTATATTTTAACATAAGTAATTGCACTAATGGTGGTCATCGCCGCAATGAGTGGTTCTTCTTATTTAATTCAAACATATTTAACCAAAAAAGTGTAGATTTCAATGTTAATGTTTTTTCTTCTTATAATGGAATTTTGGAAATAAGGATTACAATCTGGTATCTTGAAAGTTTTTACTCAGAGGATATTAATGTACAACATGGAATTAATCATAGAATTAATTTGGACTATGGCCATAGAGGTACATATGATCCAGAATGGTCGGATAGTGATAATTGGATTGGGGCAAATGGAAACTTAACTCTTTGGATTCGCAATACTCACGATATCAGTTTAACTCTTAAAATAGATAGTCTTGAGATAAACGACTCTTTACTAGATAACCAATCATGGCAACCTACTATCATATTCATTGAAAAGGGTGAATTAATATCTATCCCAGTAATATTTCCAGATCTATCTCTTTTCAATGTGAGTAAAATGATGGGTGGATGGCTCTATTTAACGGTAAACAATTCAGAGTATCAGAATGCAAGTGGGGTAATTCAAGTTTTTGATCTGATCTTTGATGCAGGTATTCGTTTAATAGGAGGAAATAATTCTGGTGGATTTGAACAATTTGTAAATGATTTAATGATAACAGTAGTTGTTAATATTATATATTACATTTTTGTAATTATTGTAATAATTGTAATTTACCGTAATCTAAGAAAGAATAAGCCTCAGAAATTCTAAGCTATAATATTCATTTTATCAATGATCTCGCACTTTAGATGCACAATCAGATTGATTGAATCTGACTTAGGACAATGCAATTCGATTTGTGAAATTCATATACCTCGTAGACTTATTAAGAGTTTGACATCTGGTTGGAATGGAAAGAACGCGTAAACAGTGTATTTTTACACTATGATCATGATACCAAATTATTACAACTGATATAATAATTCCATTTTCATATTATATATTATTTTATATCTCTTAACAATGCTTCCTTTATGTGTCTTTTGCGTTTTCAATTTAGATTATTTTTAGATTTTGATTAAAAGGAAAACCTATCATGTTGAATTTTATCATAAATAATTCTTGATTGTTTTCGGAGTTTATTCCAATTTTTCCGATGGATTAAATATCGAATCATCAATATCATACTTAATGTAAATGTTACAATAAATACAATTATTTTAATCACATTATTAATAGGTAAATTAGTTCTATTTTCAACTATTGCATAAGTTAAAAGAATAAAAAACAGAGGGATTGAGGTAGCAATATATTCTCTTAGGTATTTTTTATGCATATTATCCACTTTTCGGATCTTCTGATACTCATTTGCTAATTTATCACACATTATTAATCCTCCCTCACATATGATCCATCATTTCTCCTCCTACATTTAAGATAAATAATCGGAAGCACATAAAATAAAGAGGAAATTGCATAGAAGAATAGCTTAACTGATTTAACATTAAAACTGAAAGAAACTAAGAAGATAAGAATTCCTGAAAGTAAGATGGCAACTGTTGTGATCATCAGAGTTTTTTTACATGATTTTTTAAGTTTTAAGGGAAATATGGTAAAATGCCAGTGTAGTGCAAATGCTATAGGTCCTATATTATTATCAATCAAAGTGAAAAATCCCCAGAAAATCACAGCATTATATATGGGTAGAAAAATCACAACCTCCCAAATTTTATTTGGCCAATCCTTTAAATTCTTGGTTTCCCAATTTAATTGCTCTACCATTTCCAAATGTTTTGAATGATCAAGAGATTATATATTGACTTGTTGACAGAATGTACCCCTGTTATATTTATTTATTAAAATGATTTTCTTAACTCAACGAATCAAGATATTACACCTATAGGGTAATAAGGAAATAACTAGTAAAATGGATAGATTATCTAATATATTTATTGATTAGTATTATTAATTTGAATTACCCCTTTATTATTATGCAATATCGAGATGGTAAGTCATGAGGGGATTATATTATACAAAAATTGATGAATCAGAACTAGGAAAGAGAGAAGTAGTAGACATCGAAATGGATTATAATTATATTTACTTGAAAGATGCTATAACGAAAGAGGAAATTGAATTTACTGATTTGGAAAATCATGAAATTAATTACTTTATTGTCAAAACAGATGATATCAATATTAAATTCCAGCTTGTAATTTATGAAGAAAATAAATCTAATTTCATAGATATAACTCTAAATAAGTATTATGAGGAAATTATTTCGAAATATTTTGATATACCTAGAATTAGTAAATCATTAGATACAATACACATAGCGAGAATTTATCTTATCAAATTCATGTCACCATTTCTTTTATTGCCTATAATTGCTTCAATTATAAGGCTGATATTTTTTACCCGAGTCACATACACAGAGGATATTAATTTTCTAATCATATTTCTAACCTTACCTCTCCTAATACCCCCTTATATATTACTTGACAGATATCAGAAAAGGATGTATTTACTTAAAGAACAAATCGCAATTGAGAAACTTACAGAATATAATCTTGATTGTAAATTTGATGATAGACGAGAAAAAATAACTTGGATAGACTTATACGCTTCAGTTCTTGGCTATGATCCAGATGAACTCAAGGAGGCATTAATAATGGAAGGTTTCTCGACTCTAATTGACGAAGAAAACAAATTTCTCTCATTATTTGGATGATGCTAACATGGAAAAATTAGACTCTGATTACTATGATTATAGTATCGATTTATTAATTAATAAGGAAAGATTGATATTTGAGGAAACGATCAAAAAACCAATCGGGAAAATGAAAAAATCAATATTAAAATTCAGCTTTTTTGTTTTCCTCCCTCTATCTTTTATTATTGGTAATATATTCTCCCGCGATATATTCTCTAGTCATTCTTATTTGTTGAGGTCATTATTTTTTATTTCTTTAATTACTATTAGTATGTACTATGTGATTTCATATAAACTAAAACAAGAAGTTATAATCTACAGAATAGCCTGGATGGAGTTTCTGTATGACCAGAGCGTAATCAACACTAAAGAAATTGATGATGATGATTTATTGATAATGATTGAAAAATATGTAACTGCTCACTCGTGATTGAACATTATACAATATCTATTAGATTTATTAACCGTTTGTTTGCGACACCCAAAGTAGTTACTAATTGG
>JAAFKL010000260.1 GCA_021399405.1 Candidatus Heimdallarchaeota archaeon
CTTCCTTCCACTTGGTTTATTCGAGTTAGCAGACCCGACCAAGATGGGATTTTCATACTTTTTAACCATCGCAAGATCATTCGCGAACATCCATCAAAATCTGATAATCTGACTAGCAGTTCGTTACGACGGATACAGGAACAGAAAATTGCTATTTTCTTATTGACTGTATGTGGACTTCCTTTTCTCTTTCGAGATCCAGCTTTCGGTGTATTCTTTATAGCCATATCTGGTTTAAGAAATCGACCTAGTCTCACTTTACTACCACATTCATCTAATATAAACTCTATTCCAACAGTGGATTATAAGTGAAACTATATAACTTTTGGAAAGTTAACTTTTTCAACCATGGCAAATTTACTAATTGAGGATGTTGTTGAAGGAAGTGGAACTGCAGCAGTACAAGGTAAAACAGTTACTGTTCATTATACCGGCTGGCTAACAAATGGTAAGAAGTTCGATAGTTCATTGGATAGACAACAACCATTTAATTTTAAGCTGGGTGCTCAACAAGTTATCCAAGGTTGGGATAGAGGTGTCCAAGATATGAAAGTTGGTGGTAAACGAAAACTAACAATTCCACCTGAAATGGGTTATGGTGCTGAAGGTGCCGGTGGTGGAGTTATACCTCCAAATGCGACTTTGGTATTTGAAATTGAATTACTCAGTGTATCTTGAAACTTAATAATTAATAACTTTAATTTTGAAAATTATTTCTGTTCAGATAAAGGTATTTTAGGATCAAAACCTAGAACTTTAAGCGTTATTGGTAGAAAATTCATGGGTTTTGTTGTATTCATACTTGGGATGTTCATCTGATAAGATGTAGGCTCATCAATAACATATTCATGCTTCATATAATAACTCATTAATTCATCATAAGAAGCATTAAACTCATCCATTGAATTATGAGCTGAGATGATAAAACCGTCTAGATTTTTTGATACATAGAAATGAGGTGAAAATAATTTTCTTACAAGCTCAGTTGCATCGGTACGTTGATCCATGGTAATTCTGGGGTTGAACTTCCGGTAGGTATATGCTAGAACACTTAAACCAAGCTTTTCCAAGTTAGGTACAACACGAGTAAAGCAAATTCCTTCTTTAATGAATTTTCTTTTTGCATTTGCAACAGTGTTTCTAGATACTCCAACTTCTTCGGCAATCAGTGTATCAGTCTCTTCTGGATACTTGACTAAACCTGCTAGAACTTTTCTCTCAGCTCTACTTAGTTTAGCAATCTTCGTGGGACCATAGGGGATTGTCTCTCTTTCCACATATCCTTCAGAAATAAAACCAAAATTTTTGGCTAATAATGATTCATAATCTAGAAAGCTGTAAATTCGCGAAAGTTCAAATGGATACGCTTTAGTCATCATACCTTCCTTAGATAAAAATTTGTTTTCAGAATATAACGAAAGAAAACTTTGTAAGTTTTTGGCGTATTCTGTATAGTTCTCCGAAACAGCCAGGGTGAATGATTTATTAGATTCAGAAATTCCATAAAAATCTTCAGTGAATGATTTTACAGTGTCCCCTGCAATTCTCATACGTTCGTCATAAGTTGTGAATCTATTCAACTGACCAAACATCACTAACAGCAATTCAAATCCTATTTTAGGAAAATTTGGGATAAATAATCGGCTGTAGTAGTTTTGCTCTTTCAATCGTGTTTTAATTGAACTGAATGTACTTTTTTTCATTCCAATTTCAGAATGAATGGCTTGATCTGTTAAATCCGGCCATCTAACCAGTGAATGAAGAACACGAGCTTCATTTTGACTAAGATCAATAAGTGGATCTTGGCTATTTTGATCAAAAGTTTGCATTATGTCTATTAAATAAACAATAGTATAAAATCTTAAAGATTGATTACTTAGTTTTGTCCGAAGAGTTTTTAATCCAAGTTTCGAAATATTTTTAATAAAATGATATTATTTCGACTCAAGCTCTCTGTACCCATTTTACATAGCGCTAAACATAATTGTATCGTATCAAACCCTACAATACGTAACTCCTGTGTCTGTATCATTAATAAAATGATTTTCAACACCAATTGCAAAAAAAATAATCAATACAGCTCAAGGATACCATGAAAGTTTTATTAGTTAGAGTTGAACTGAACAATGCTAATATTGGTGAATCATTCCCAATTGGGAATTTTCATACTTAGCGAAAATTCATTATTGAAATTCTGAGGTTTAGAATGAATCCGCAAAGCAAAAATGTGAAAGTAGTATTGCTAGGAGACGGTGGGGTAGGAAAAACCTCAATAGTAAATTCGTATTTCAAAAAACCCTTTCAAGGCACTTACAAAATGACATTAGGGACTGAATTTCGAATAAAAAGGGTGGGGAATCATGTGATCCAGATTTGGGATCTTGCAGGTCAACCAATTTTTTCATCTGTAAGGAGTACTTATTATGTCGGTGCCTTAGGTGCAATTCTTGCATATGACGTAACAAAACAAAGCACATACGACAATATTCCTAACTGGCTAGAAGAATTTCACTACCATAAGGGAGAAAAAGTACCAATTGTTCTAGTTGCTAATAAGGTTGATCTTAGAGACACTACTAAGTGTTTAACCGCAGAAGATGGGTTAAAACTCAAAGAAAAGCTCGAAGAATCAAAAAAATTCGAAGTAACCTACGTAGAGACATCAGCTAAAACAAATCATAATATTGATAGTATCTTCGATGTCATGATTGATCGAATCGTGCCCAGTACGGAAAAAATAGCAAAGACTGACCCTGTTGAAGAAACATCAATAAGCGATGTTGACACAACAAGTACAACAAATGACTGATATTAATGGATCAAATTGAATTTATTAGTTCAAAAGTATAGTTTATTATTCTGTGAGGTCAAATTAGATAAAGACAAAGCTTACGATTTAAACACTTAGAGATATTTCATGAACTGAGTGTCCAATTCAAAAAGTTCTGATATATTGGTTATTGGAAGTGGCTTAGCTGGATTATTATTTGCTTACAATGTCGCTGAAGCTTCGGATTACCAAATCACTGTAATCACAAAGGATGATCTAAAAGAAGCAAATACGCGATATGCTCAAGGGGGAATTGCTTCAGTTCTCTCCTTAAATGATGATTTTGAATCTCACATAAAAGATACCCTCGTAGCTGGGGATAGCCTATGTCATCCTAGTGTTGTTAGAGAAATAATAAGTTTGGGACCGCTTGCAATTAAACAACTACAAGACCTTGGAGTTCAATTTAACGTTGATGATAATAATGAACTTAAATTGGGTAGGGAAGGAGGACATAGTACACGTAGAGTTGCTCACGTAAATGATAGTACTGGGTTGGCAATCCATTCTAGCATGGTTGATAATGTTGCTAATCACCCACAAATCAACATTCTAGAATATCATACGGCAATTGATCTAGTGCATGTAAATGAGCAAGTGGCTGGAGCTTATGTTTTAGACATCAATAATGATGAGATAATTAATTTTTCAGCTAGAATTACAATTCTAGCATCTGGTGGTTCAGGTAAAGTCTTTCTCTATACATCCAATCCAGATGTAGCTTCTGGAGATGGTATCGCAATAGCATATCGTGCAGGTGCTATCATTTCAAATATGGAAATTGTCCAATTTCATCCCACATTATGGTGGAATCCACAATTTAAGAACTTTCTAATTTCGGAAGCTCTCAGAGGTGAAGGTGCTATTTTGCGTAATACAAATGGAGATCGATTTATGGAAAATGTTCATGAATTGAAAGAACTAGCACCCCGAGATATAGTTGCAAGAGCGATTGATCAGGAAATGAAAAAATCAGGTGACGATTTTGTGTATCTTGATATCTCTCATAAGGATTCTAAATTCATAAAGGAACGATTTCCTACCATTTACCATCAACTCATGGAATTCAATCTTGATATGACTAAAGAACCAATTCCAGTAGTTCCCGCTTCACATTATTCTGTTGGTGGCATTAGAGCGAAAATTAATGGAGATACGGGGGTAAATGGGCTCCTAGCCATTGGAGAAGTCACAAATACGGGCCTGCATGGCGGGAATCGATTAGCGAGCAATTCCCTACTAGAAGCTGCTGTGATGGCTGGGAAAGCTTCTCAACATGCGTTAGAATTGATTGAATCCAAAGCGTTAGCGATTCATACTTTTCCTCCTTGGGCGGTAGGCGATGCGGTTGAACCAGATGAAGCCGTTATTATTAGTCACAACTGGGATGAGTTACGCAGACTGATGTGGAATTTTGTCGGTATTGTGAGAACGACAAAACGATTGCTGCGGGCAAAACATAGAATTCAATTGCTGAAGGATGAAGTACTGGAATACTATTGGGATTTCCATGTGACCCCAAATATTCTAGAATTGAGAAATGTTGTACAGGTTGCAGAATTAATTATAGAATCAGCGTTAGCAAGAAAAGAAAGTCGAGGGGCTCATTACACAAGTGATTATCCTAATAAATTAGATAGTAAACGAGATGTTCTTATCCAAAGGAGATTTGGAATTTTCTACTCTGAAGACATCGATAATGAACATAATATCTAAAAAGTTAATTCGAACATTTTGTCCAAAGATTTTTTTGCTCTTAATCTTATTTCTTCATCAATTTCTATCACTTGATCAGGTTTAGGATCTTTAAGAGCTTGTAAAATATTATCTAATTGGTTCATCTTCATATAGGGACATAATACACAAGTTCCAAGAAAGCTTCGATCTGGGAAATCAATAGTTAATCGATCTGATAAGCCACATTCTGACGCAATCATAAATTTCTTTTTATCGGGATTTTCTTTGATATATCTTATCATATCTGAAGTTCCTCCTACAAAATCGACCCTATCTAAAACATCAGGGGGACATTCACTATGAGCTAATACTATGACATCTTTATGCATCAATTGTATGCTATCGATGGAACTAGGTTGTATGTTTTCATGCACTATACATGTTCCATTGAAATCAATAATTTCCTTTTCAGGTACAATTTTTCGCAAATAATTAGCCATGTTGATATCTGGAAGGAAAATTATTCTGTCATCTTTTAGATTCTTAACTATTTTCTCTACATTAGCACTTGTTACACAAATATCCACTTCTGCTTTTACATCAGCTGTAGTGTTAACATAACAAACGACAGGAACACCTGGATATTGAGCTTTTAATTTTTTAACATCTTCACCTGTGATTGAATCTGCTAATGAACAACCTGCATCAATGGATGGAACAATCACTGTCTTATCCGGTGATAATATTTTAGCCGTTTCAGCCATAAAAACCACACCTGAAAATAATACTATATCTGCTTGGGTTTTTGAGGCCTCAACCGATAATCCTAAACTGTCTCCTGAATAATCGCCTACACCAAATATAATATCTGGTGATTGATAGCTATGAGCTAATATTACTGCATTCTTTTCTTTCTTGACTTTGTTTATCTCCAAAGTTGTTGGTGCAATAAATTCACAATCAGAATACGTCCATCCCACCTCTTTCAAATGTTCATGTAATCTATCAGCTTCTGATTTTATCTCTTCCTTTGAGAACTGTAATAATTCTGAAGTCATCGCTTTCCTATGATAATTCTGTTGTTGAGAGATAATAAGGAAACGGTTAGGATAATAAGTCAAAGCTATTCTTTTATTATTTTATGGCATATATTTTTGAATAATCGCAGTAGCTAGATTGTCAATGCTTAACGGTTTATCTGCAATGTCAATAGATCCTAATATTTCTAACTTTCTTTTCTTGCTCTTTTTCAAAGCTAAATCGTAAATTAAATTCAATGAACCAGTTGATTTTTTTGACTCCATGATTAAATCCTCCGTTTCCTTTGTGATCGCATTTTTTACAAGTTTCATGGCTTCTTCTTCCCCTCCAGCCTCAGCGAATTCTATCATTGCAGCAATAACGGCACCAGCCGAAGCAATAAAATCAGGAAAGCAAATAATACCATGATCTTGTAATATTTTTAATCCTTCAACTGTATAAGGTGCATTGGATACAGGTACAATTGCTTTGGGTTTGGAGAAATCAACGATTTTTTGTGCGATTTCTTTTGTAATAACTCCAGTTCTAGCTCCTGGGATAAGTACATCACATGGTATTTCAAATAGAGCTTGAACATCTTTTTTATTTTCGAAATCATCTACAAGATGGTCTCCAAATTTCTTCTGCTGTTCAATTAGTCCCAAAATATCAAATCCATCTTCGTTTTGAATTGATCCATACTTTGTACTTATTCCAACTAGATTTGCTTTTTTATACATAATCGCTGCTAAACCTGTACCTACCTTTCCGAATCCTTCAATTACAAAGCTCACATCATCTGTCTCAAATGATACACCCAGAGTTCTTAGTAAGACTTCAGATGCTACAATTGCACCATATGCAGTTACAATATTATCAAGCGGGAGGGAATATTCCATTGAATTCTGAGACAACAACCCTTTACGAATAAATTGATGAAGTTCGGCCTTTTCCAAGGCTTTGTAGTATTCATCCTCTGATGTCCCTATATCCGGACCAGTTATTAATTGGACATCTTTCTTGTGTTGACCGGAAATTAATTCCTTAATTTCGGATTTAGAAATAAATTTATAGAAATTTTGCATGTCATCAGAAGCAACTCCGCCCTTTCCTCCAGACATAGGAAATCCGAAGATATGTAATTTAAGTGACATTGCCTTCGCCAGCTCCTTCACTTCATTTTTATCAACACCCTTTATCAATCTTATACCACCGATAGCAATTGGGAACCTCGAATCATCAATATGCACAAACCCTTCCGGATCTTGGGTTATCACAGTGAAGCTATAATCGTCCACGAATCCCATAATTAGTCCTTATTTACAAATTGTCAGTTCATCCAATATGAGAATTGATACAAATTTAACATTCATAACCCAATCAAGTTAAAAATCTCAAAGCGTATAATTATTTGGTTTGCCAGTAAGTAATGAAATCGACATTGCTATTGAACAACTCCAATCAGGTACCCGTGAAGATCGAAAATCAGCCGCAATCAAACTTGGCAGGATAAGAGATCCAAAATCTATTCCATTTTTATTACAAGCAATAAGAGAAGATATCTACCCCATGACAAGAGTATTCGCGATTCAGAGTTTAACCTGGATCGCAGATCAGAGTGTTATTCCCGAATTGGTTGAAATCATACGAGCAGACCAGGATGACTTGGTCCGAGTTACTGCAATTGAGGCTTTGGTTAGTTTCAAGTCAACGGATTCATTGGAGGCTCTTTATGAAGTTTCCCACAATTTCCATAATTCTAATAAAATATTAACTGCAGCTTCAAAGGCAATTGGGTTAATTGAGGGATATTCTGCTTAACCATATATGTCATTATTTGACATATTATACCCACCCCATCCGAATACTTATATGTCAGAAAATGACATATTGTTTTGAGTTGTCCTCACAACTCTGGAGTATACCATGTCTAAACAGTCTGTAGAAGAAGAAAAAATCGAAAAACAAAAGTTTAACATTTCAGGTATGACTTGTGCTTCCTGCGTTAATACAATTGAGAATTATGTGGGTTCACAAGAGGGTGTTAAGAGTGTCAAAGTTAATCTATTAGCTGAGACCGCTATGATTGAATTTGACACAACAGTTAAGTCAGATAATATATTGGAATGGACCGATGAAATCGGTTTTGGTGCAGAATTGGTAGAAGAGAATGAAGTAGGTACTTTGAATTTTGATATTGATGGAATGACCTGTGCCTCCTGTGTCAACACTATAGAGAAATATGTAAGTACTCTTGATGGAATTCAATCAATCTCTGTTAATTTGACAACCGAAAAAGCCAAAGTAGTATTTGATAGTGAACTAATTGGTCCCAGAGGGATTATAGAAGGAGTGACCGATATTGGATTTGGAGCAAAATTATCATCCGAGAGTATTGATCTAGATAGACTTGCTAAAAAGGAAGAAATTGCCCATTGGAAGAGACATTTAACAATTAGTGCAATTTTAACAATCCCTTTTGCGATTATGATGATCGGTTTATTAATACCATCGATAATGTCCTTTTTTGAATATAAATTAGTTAATAATGTAACTCGAGGTGCAGTTATTGGATTCATATTCGCTACGCCTATTCAAATTTATATTGGAAAAGATTTCTATATCAAATCCTACAAGGCAGTGAAGCACGGAGCTGCTACAATGGATGTGC
The DNA here is from genome assembly GCA_021399405.1 of Candidatus Heimdallarchaeota archaeon. The sequence goes on from JAAFKL010000260.1 coordinate 8,199, forward strand.
TTGTTGCACTAGGGACCTCAGCAGCTTACTTTTACAGTTTATTCTCAATCATTTATGGATTGATCAACCCCTCCTTCCATGGAGATATATTCTTTGAAACCTCTGCTTTCCTATTTACTTTTATTCTACTGGGAAAATTCATGGAAGCTAGGGCAAAGGGGCAAACGAGTGAGGCTATTAAAAAGCTAATGAACCTTCAGGCTAAATCAGCTATTTTGCTAGAATTTGATGAAGAAGGAAAAATCAAATCAGAAAAGGAAATTCCAGTTGATTTAATTGAGAAAGGTGACACCCTAAAAATATATCCTGGAGGTAAGGTCCCAACTGATGGAGAAATTACGGAAGGATCCTCATCGATTGATGAAGCAATGATTACAGGTGAATCTCTTCCAGTTAGTAAAAAAGTAGGGAGTGAGGTGATAGGAGGTACGATTAATCAACAAGGTGTACTGCAAATGAAGGCGACCAAAGTAGGATCTGAAACCGCAATATCTCAAATTGTCAAATTAGTGGATGAAGCTCAATCTTCCAAGGCACCTATTCAAGGCATGGCTGATAAGATCTCTGCAGTATTTGTACCTATTGTAGTTGTAATTGCTATTGTTGATTTCATCATTTGGTATATTTTGTTAAGCACAGGCGTTGTCCCCCAATCATGGTTGCCTGCTGGAACTAGTTCATTTCTCTTCGCATTTTTGCTTGCAGTATCAGTATTAGTAATTGCATGTCCATGTGCTTTGGGTTTAGCCACACCCACCGCGGTGATGGTTGGCACTGGTCTTGGTGCTGATAATGGTATCCTGATTAAGGGTGGAGAGCCACTAGAAACTGCTCACAAAATAGATGCAATCATTCTTGATAAAACCGGCACTATTACTCATGGTAAGCCAGATGTAACTGATGTTGAACTCTCACCAAATAGTGACCTTGACAAAAATCAATTGATTTATTTTGCTTCAACTGTCGAATCAGGAAGTGAACACCCTTTAGGGCGTTCGATTGCAAATTATGGACGAACTATACATGAGACCCTTCCAACACCTCAAGATTTTGAGGCTATTGCAGGTAGAGGTGTCCAAGCTACAGTTGATGGAAAAGAAATATTTGTTGGCAGTCGAAAACTAATGGAAGAAAATGATATCAAGATCCATACTGACACTGAGAACAAAATGGTTGAATTTGAGAATGATGGAAAAACTGCTATGCTAGTTGCAATTGATAATGAATTATCAGGAGTTATTGCCGTCGCTGATACAGTGAAGGAAGAATCCTTTGAAGCAATTACTGCATTAACTAAAATGGGCATCGATGTTTGGATGGTCACTGGAGATAATACCAGGACGGCTGCAGCAATTGCAAAACAAGTTGGTATCTCCAATGTTTTCGCTGAGGTAATGCCTGCAGAAAAAGCTACAAAGGTCAAAGAATTACAAGAAGAAGGAAAGACTGTTGCTATGGTTGGAGATGGTGTGAACGACTCTCCTGCATTAGCTCAGGCTAATGTTGGTATTGCAATAGGTGCTGGAACTGATGTGGCAATTGAAACCGCAGATATGGTATTAATGAAGAGTGATCTTCGAGATGTTGTCACAGCAATTGATCTGTCCAAAACCACTTTCAACAGAATTAAAATCAATTTTGGATGGGCTTTTGGTTACAATGTTGCTGGAATTCCTTTGGCAGCTGGATTATTCTTACCCTTTATCAGATATTTCACAGGTGAAACATTTACATTACCACCTGCAATTGCAGGATTGGCAATGGCATTTTCATCGGTATCTGTGGTGACTAGCTCATTATTATTGAAACGTTATAAAAAACCAATATTCTAAATAGTAAAATAATTTAAAAATTTACTTTTAATAATCTATTTCTTTCATCTCTCCAACTATCTAGATCCTCTGGATTGGTTGGATATTTATCATACAACATGTCACATAATTCTACACTATCAAAGACTCGCTTTAGTGCAAGCAACAACTTGGGTTTATGAAGTAATTTTGCCACTCGTTTAACTTTCTCCCAAAGAGAAAGCACCAGTTCATCTCCTGAAAAGACAAGATCCATCTCTTCGTTCTTGAATATCTGTTTTTTGAGTAAATACCCAAATCCCTTAGCTCCAATATTCTCCATCAAGTTTCTCATTACTAGTGCTTGCTGATGTTTTTTCGCATAGTGGTGACTAACCGCAATATTGTATGACCAAAGTGCATCTTTTTCTCGCTTACCACTTTTCAAAGCATTGACAATAGCTTTACCAAGGGACATAGCAGTGTCCATAGCTGGTGCATGACCCTCCGCGGTTACAGGGTGAACCATACAAGCAGCATCACCTGCAAGTGCCCCACCATTAAAGACAAGTGAATCGAAAGGTGGTCTTACGGGTATTTGTCCTCCACCTGTTTTTATTAGCTTATAGCTATCTCTTGGATAATAATTTTCCATTTCTCGTAAGTACCCCTCTTTCATACTTCCAAGTTCATCGGATTGATATTTCATCCATCCAATCCCACAATTCAATCTTCTTTTTCCTTTACTAAATATCCAGAAATAACCTGGTGGTGGAAAATCATCCTTGTATAACAAAATTATTTCATTGTCAAAAATATGATCTTCAACATCGTCATTTAATTCTATAATTTCTCTATATGAAGGCCATATCTGATCTTCAGTTAATTCTTTGGTAATACCGTCTACAAGAAGCTCATCTGGAAGATGTTTGCGTATCACCGCATACGCTCCAGATGCATCTATAGTGAATTTACCCTGTAATTTATGTAGTTGTCCGTCTTTGCGATATTTAATTCCATTAAGATAAGTTAGACCGTTTGTTTTTTCCGTAATTATTTCTCTTACAGGTGCATTATCAATAATAGTGACACCCAAATCTTCTGCTTCTCTGAGTAATCGTTGTCCTAGTATAAGTCTATCAACTACATATCCCGGTGCAATAAGGCTTAATTTGGTGTCAAGAGATCCAGCAGCAATGCTCATCCGTTTAATAGGATCACTTACTTCTTCCCCTGATGGAAATGCAACCCCAATTCCATCTGATAATCTTTTATACGCTGCTTCATCGATGGCATCACCACAGGTTTTGTCACCAATTTTATCGCGAGTTTTTTTATCCACAATAGCAACCTTGAATCCATTTTGTGCCACAGTTATTGCACAAATAGCTCCAGCAGGTCCTCCTCCAACAATAATGACATCATAATCTTGATCAGTATTGTTTGTGGTTTCTTGACTCACAACTTAGAAAAAAGTAATACCTACTTGAAATTTACACTAGATGAATAGATTATATTTTTTCAATATTATTTTATTAACTTGCATTAATCCCTTGAGTCTTGTTTACTTTTTGAACAATCTTTTCCAAAGTTAATCCAGCTTTCTCATCGTCTTGGATTTGGGCAGAAATTCCTCGAAGCTCCTTGAGAATAACTGATTTTGAGCTAGCGTACAACATTCGCATTCGAACTGGACTTTCCATAGGTAACCAAAATATGAAAACTGTTTTTACAACATCCAAACCGGTTCTATTTTTCATTGGGACATCATAGAGTATGAATCTTGGTTCTTCTGCAGGTAATGCTTCAATCATCGATGCAAAATCTCCTCCAACTTTTTTTTCAATTTCAATTAGACCTTCAATGATATTGAAAATCATCCCACCTGCTTCCTGTTTAAATCTCATATCTTCGTAAGCTTTTATTACAGTTTGTTGCATTGATACTCCAGAAAGTGACATAGATTAACCCCTATACATGATAACTATGATTCTAAGTTAAATAAACATATCTGTTAATAGTTTTCTTACAAATGGAATATTTGACTGAGATTGACTGAATTCAATAGATTTGATATTATTTAAAACAAAAACCTCAACAGGTGATGAAAAAGCCATAGTTGTAAATCATTTGAAGTTAAATCAGTTAGAACACATACTTGCAGCGGATGCAATTTATCAAAGACAGCTCATAACAATGCCTATACACCGTACGCTAATCGAAGAATACCGAAAAACCAAACCATTTGAGGACGTAAACATAGCTGTTGCACATGTATTAGTTCCAAATACGCTGCCAATGATTGTAGCAATGATTTTCGGAGGTGCAAATATCACCGTCACTAATTGTTGTCCTCCTACTCAAGATGATTTTGTGATCAGGTTCCTAAATAAAATTGGATGTAACGTAGATTTGGAGCTTAAGTCAGCCAATAATTATGATTATGCAATAGATTGTGGCGGTTACTTTGCTAATAGTCTACCTAAAATCGGTAGCGTTGAGGTTACACGTTCAGGGATTCACAAATACAATGAAATTATTGATAAATCAAAGAACTTCAATATCCAAATACTCAGTGCCGATGATTCAAAATGCAAACTTATCGAGACATTTATCGGAAATCCAATTGCAGTTCTACGAGGTATTGAAATCTTTGTGAATCCAAATATTGACGAATACTTGAAAGAAAAATCTGTAGTAATTATGGGATTTGGTAAGATTGGAAGTGGGTTGGCTAGATTATTTAGAAAATACACAGGGGTATTAGTCCTTGACATAAATCCCAGAGTACTTGAAAAAGCTGAAGCTTTAGGATTTGAGACATACTTGATAACAGATGATACGGAAAGAAATAGTTCCGCAGTTCAAAATTATCAAATTTTGATGTCTGCTACTGGTTTCCCTAATGTGATTACAACTAATTTTATCAAATCTAAGTTAAAATTTGATCTTTGTCTAAATATCGGTGCTGTAGATGAATTTGGAGATGATTACAATGAAAAAGAAGTATTTATGTCAAAAGACAAGCCCTTTAATTTTAATCTTAATCCGCCAACTGATAATTTATACATTGATCCCATTCTTGCAGCACATGTTGATGGGTTGCGTTATTTGATTGAAAATAAATTTTCACCCGGGATGCACAATTTACCTGAAAGTGTGGATAATCGTATAATAAAGCTGTTTGAGAAATTCACTGATGTCGATATTTCAGATATAAATTTGTATTTTGATTATTAACCTGTCATTAAAAAGTAACAATTCTTGATATTCGAGTTGCGAGAGTTGTGCAAGTAATAGAGACTTTCAAAAGTAATTAAAAAAAACATATTACAAGCAGGATTAATTAGTAATGTCGGATGAAGTACTTAAAACTGCAATAATTGGAACTGGATTTGGTTCCGTCGTTCAGTATCCTGCATTTTTAGATCATCCAAATTTTGATCCAACAACATTGGTTGGTAGACATCGATCCAAAACAATGAAAATTGCTCAGAGATTGAATATACCAAATCAAACCACTGATTGGCAAGCTGTTGTGAAAGATCCAGAGCTAGATGTTATCTCCATTGCTACTCCACCTCTCCTTCATAAAGAAATGGTACTATCTTCGTTTGCAGAAGGTAAGCATGTAATTTGTGAGAAACCACTTGCAACAAATGTGGCTGAAGCTGAAGAAATGGTTGATGCAGCAAATGAAAGTGGACTCACAGCAATGGTTGATTTCGAATTTCGCTACATGCCAAGTAAACTTCATTTCATGGAATTAATTAAGAGTGGATTTATAGGTGATATTTATGAGTTCGATGTAATCGTTCGAACACCTAGTAGACTCAACCCACGGACAAGGGGGTATAATTGGTGGTCCAATAAAAACAAAGGTGGCGGAATGCTAAATGCATTGGGATCTCATTATGTTGATTACATTTTTATGATATTTGATGATATTAAGGGAGTGTTAGGTCAAACTTCAATTCATGTTAAATCCCGATTGAGCAAAAAAACCTCTAAGATGAGAAAAGTTACTGCAGATGATGCCTTTCTAGCTCAATTTGATTTGGGTAATGATATCTTATGTTCCATGCGATTAAGCGCAACAGCACCGTTTGGTAGAGGGTCAAGAGTTGAAGCTTACGGTAGTGATGGTGCACTTGTAATATTAGAGAATAATCAAATTATTGGTGGAAAAATCGGAGAAGACAAAGAAATGAAACATATCCCTTTACCATCCAAATATCAATCGCTACAGGCTGAAAAAACTCGCAGTGAAAAAAATCATTATTTAATACCAGCATTCAAAGGATTGTTGAACGATTTTGCCAATGGTGTCTCGCGAGGAAGTTCACCACATCCCAATTTTAGTGATGCTCTCAAAATCCAGAAATGTTTAGAAGCAATATTAGAATCAGAAAATAAGAAGAAGTGGATACATTTCAAATAACTAGAAATTATGTCGTGGAGTCTCGTACAGTAATTCTGCACCTGTTGAAGTAACTCTAACATCATCTTCAATTCTCACACCAAATTTACCAGGAATGTAGATTCCGGGTTCAATTGTGTGGCAATTATTCTTTTTCAAGGGTATAGAATTGGTAGCGACAATATAAGGGGTCTCATGCACTTCTAATCCCAATCCATGTCCTAATCTATGGGTAAAGTATTGCCCGTATCCCTTCAAGGCAATATGGTTACGAGCCACTCCATCTAATTCACCCGCGATCATCCCCTCCTTATCTGCATCAAATGCAAATCTGTTTGCCTCATATACAATCTCATAAATTTTTTCGAAATCTTTCGGTTTTCCAAATGGAATAGTAATTGTTATATCTCCTTGATATCCATTAACTGGCGTTCCACAGTCCATCAAGACAACCTCATCATTCTGTAGTTTCTTATCACTAGGCATTCCGTGTGGAATTGCGGAATTCTCACCATATTGTACCATCCCAAATGCCAAACTCGATCCAGATAGAGTACTCATCTCAGTTTGTATAATCTTGAGGAATTCCTTTTCTGTCATTCCAACCTTTAATCGAGGTATGGCATTCAATATTCCATGTGAAGAAGCCTTTGCAGCGGCTTGTAATTGAGTAATCTCCCAATCAGACTTTACGGATCTTTGCTCGTAAATCATATCATGACCAGATGTAACTTGGAAATCACCTGCATTTTTCAGCATCTCTACTTCTACATACCAAAGATGAGGGTCAACAATAACATTTTTTCCAATCCCACGATCTTCAAACTCTTTTGCAACTTTTTTATAGGGAGATTCAATTTCCTCCCAGACTGCAATATCATCTAATCCTGTACTTCTGGAAAGATTTGATTTCTCAAATGAAGGAGTAATAATGAATGGATCTGAATCCTTTGATAATATTCCTAAGGTTAACCTTTCAGAAGGTCTCGCTTCTTTTTTGAAATAATAAGTAAAATTTACTCCAAGAGGGATTAGTGCAGCATCGTAATTATTTTGGTTCAGCTTTTGTTGTAAATTGTCCCATCTTGATTTGAGTTCTTGGTCCGGAATAGCCACAAAACGAGTTTTGGATTGATAAATTTAGTTCCATCGAAACTCATTACAATTTATCATCAAAAATATTTAAAATTAAGTACAAATAATAATTTTTGATATTGACTGTAATGTAATTAAGAATGACTAAATCCTTCTGTATCCTCAGATGGATGCAACCCTAATGTGTCTCCAGCAGAATCTACTCCCAATCCATTGATTGTTCTGTTGGCATAAGCAAAGTAAGCTACGATTTGATTAAGATCTAATATTCCTGAATCTGAAAGACCAGCTAAGCGTAATTTATTAATATCTTTTTTTTCCATCTCTCCTGGAGATATTGTTAGTTTTATTGCGTAATCGCAAAATGCACGTTCACGCTCAGTAAGATTATCTGAGGGAATTTCATTCACTGAAGCTCTAGAAATTTCTTCAGCTAAATCTTCATCCTCAATAATTCTTGCCAATCCTGCTTGATGATGTGTTATACAATATTTGCAGAGATTTGTTCGTGATACACAAACTGCGATTAATTCACGTTCTCTGTTAGAAAGTTCATTTGGTTTTGTATGCATGGTTGCTTTATACAACCATAGATGGGCATGCAGTGTACGAGGTCTTAAACTATGTGCAGTTAGAATATTATCAACGTGACCTGTTGGGTCCACTACTTGATCATACAATTTTTTTAATCGTCCATCCGCATCTTTTGGGTGAATTACATCAATCCACGTCATAAACTATAGTAGAACAGACATTATAAAACATGATCAGAATAAAATTAAATTATCGTATCATCACTTTAGGCGTGCACCCAAAAATATTGTATATCTTATGATTATAAGGAGAGGATTAGTTATACCTACAGAATTAAGATGATTCATCACGACTATGGATTGGATAAAGATCATTGGAAGTTTTACTGTCGAAAAAATCATGGGTAGCATCTTCTAAAAAGTTTTTTAATAATTGTACTAGGGCTTCATACTCCACCCTTCCTGCCTCTTCTAAATATACAATGGAAACTCTCATACCATCTTGAAAATCGTTATGAAGGGAGATAAAACCATGTTTTTCTAATGAATTAATGTGGCTTGCATATTCACCCCATGACATATCGACCTCGTTTTTAATTTCTACTGAAGTAAGAGTGAAATTTTTGTAAAGTTGTTTCATTATAGATAATCTCATTGGATGCATGAGAAAGCGATATTTCTTAATCTCAGATGGAATATCTTTGTTGAGTTTCTCGCTTAAATCTTTCTCATTGAATTTAGATTGACCTAAAACTGCCAAATAAGATAATTGATTAGTGCTAAATATATCTGAAAATGATCTTAAAATCTGTTGAGTCTTTCTAATTTGGCGTTTGTTCAGGTAACTCAGTATTTTTTTTTTCCTCTACCCCAGAAAATAGCTATAAAAATAGCGCCAGAAAGGCCCCCACCAATAATATATTGCCAAGAGGAATCTGAGGTGGTACTACTGGTGGCATTAATGTCTGAACTGGACGTTGTAGTGATACTAGTAGGTGTAGTAGTCTCAGGTGGAGAAGTAGTAGTTTCGGGTAAACCAATGATCTTTAAATTATCAATGCCTGAATCGCCCAATAAGGACCAGTAGCCGATTTTTTCTGATACCGTCGCATCACTTGAATTGTGTTCTATAATTAACTCTTGATCATAATATATTTTTATTCCCCCTGTCTCATTACGTTGAATTTCAATATGATGTGTCCCGTCTATGTTTTCCACAACCTCATGAAATTCTACGTATCCACCACCATCTCCATCTTCCTGAATAAATAAAGAAAATCCAGGTGCTGCGGCTTCCCAAGTAGGACTGGCTCCCATTTCTTGTTTTGAACGTGAATTCATCCATAGCCCGTAGGCTGTTCTACCCGCAAAGGCTGTTTCCTCATCATGCAGACCAGATATATTCCAAGAACTATCCCCCTTCGTTACTAAGAACATAAAGGCGTCAAGTGCAATATGCGTTCGGTCTGTTTCAGACGATGTGATCCAATC
>JAAFKL010000028.1 GCA_021399405.1 Candidatus Heimdallarchaeota archaeon
GCCAATTAGAATACAAATCAATGTGGTATGGCTCCACAGTACTAGTTGCAGATCGGTTCTATCCATCATCTAAGCTCTGCTCTCTTTGTGGATGGAAAGATAGTGAGTTACAGTTATCGGATCGGGTGTTTAAATGCCAGGAATGTGGTTTAAACATAGATCGTGATCAGAATGCAGCATTGAATCTGCAAAAGTATCCAGTCGATTTTATGGAAGAATACCTGTATGATTTGTATCTGAGTACCCCAGATAATGATTTTTCAAACGTCGCGGTGAGTTACCACGAGACGTTAAACGCCCGAGTGAGGTCGTGTCAGACACCTGTATTGGTGCATCGGACCAATGATCCGGGAAGGGAAGTTGTTAAAGCCTAGCTTTGTCTAGATTTATTCAAGTTCTGAGTAACGGTGTTTGGAATGTACATGATGGCTAGAATTTGTATCGAAAAGATGATTAGAGCCTGAATCGGATGGATCGAGTTTCATACAACAATTTTCAATCGTAGGTTTAAAAGATTCAATATTATCTCGGGGATACTATTAACTCTAATAATTTGACAACAATTGCGGATAACCCAAGCTATATGTAGAATTGAAGATAGTGTAAAACGGGTTTACATATACATAATTTACCAATCAAAGGGAATTTAACAATAATTAATTTTTTTCTAAACAAATGTAACAACCTAAAGTTCTTGGAGATTAATTAAATAACCAATTCTTAATGTTAACAAAAATTCAATTTATTAAATGTGATCTACTGTCTTTTTCCATTCCCGTAAATTCTGAAACTTGGTAAACATTTGTTTTCTAATTTGAATATTCACTCTATTTCCCATTTGTGAATTGAAAAGGTCCTGGACGTTATTAGTAATGAATGTATTCGCACTATCTTTTGTTAAAATGATATAATTAGATTTGAGATTTGAAGATTCTATATTAGGTAATTTTGTATCAAATGGTTGAAAATAAATTATTAACTTCAATATTATCTCAAATAACGGCAATTGATAGCCAATATTAAAACTATTTTCTGTTTCTATATCTCTGATATTTGGAGACACTAAAACATCGTTTCCTTTCTTTAAATATTTTGAGTTCCGCCTCTTTAGTCCATGCATGATCAGCTAAAGTAATTAATTTCAAATTAAATGATCGGATATTTAATATATATAAAATATGTAAAAAGTCAGAACCTCTGTAATATCAAGGAATGATGATGATTTTGAGGATCTACACTTTTATTTTCGAGAAAGTTCAGTTCTTTTAATTCTGTATTTAAAGTATTAAACACAATATATTCTTAAATTGAAAGAGAATTGACGTTTATATTCAAACTCAAGAAAGAGCTGAGTAAATTATGGTACAAACTGGTAAATTAGCCGTTATATCGATTTTAGCTGTTCTTGGTTTGGGTGCCCTTGGAGGCGGATTTTATGTAGGAGATACATACATTCCTGATCTGCTTGACGAGGGAATTAAAGATAGTCTTGTTGTTGACGAGAATTTTGCAACTGATGATCCAGACGATTATGCAGATTGGTTAACGAACGAAGATGACGATGATCCACCCAAATACAAGAGATACTACCTCTGGAATTTAACTAATCCAGATGAATACCTTACAGGTACAACACCTATTTATGAGGAACTTGGACCTTATACATATAGACAATATGATATCAAAATAAATGTTGAATTAACATCAACAACGAAGAAATATCAAACCTATACATACTACGTATATGACACTGCTGAGTCATTTGATGGTGCGTTAGAAACTGACAAAATTGTAAATGTTAATCCAGCGTATCTTGGTGTACTTGGTGAGGCAGGATCAGAAGCGGCCCTAGTAACGGGTTTTGTTGGTCCTACTATTTCTGGACTTTTAGAGGGAATGCAAGGTGAATTTACTGCCAATGTACGTGTTCAAGGTGCTGCAGGTGGTGTCGATCAAGTTATGGACGGATTAACCACAACCTTCCCAGAGAAAGTTCTAGTAGGTGCAATTCCAACCGCACTACTTACTGTTCAAGCTGGAGTGACTGAGAATTTCCACAAAGTGGTAAATGCAACAACTGCAGCAAATGTTATGGCTGCAAATCATGGAGTAGCAAAAACAGTATTAGTTGGGGATACAACTGCAACAAATGCTGCATTTTTCAACTCTACAACATTTTTTGCCACATATAATGCAGATGTCACAGCTTCATTATTAGCCCCACCAATTCAAGGTGTCGGTGATGTCGTTACTGCCAATCTTGGATATAGTAACGCTACAATAACTAAATTATTGTTTACTGGTCCAGATACAATCCCCGTACCTGGTTGGTTCGGTGATCTTTCTACAGGTACTGGAGTTTTAGGTTTCTTACAACTTTATCACAACGCAACCAACGAATTAGGTGGTTTAACCAATGCAACTTTACAAGCAGCATATGGTGGAGCCACTCAACTACAACTAGATGCCGCGGCAAATTATCTCGCAAATTATTTGATTGCAAGTAATTTGGCAATTGAGGGTGCTTATCAAGCAGGAAATGCAGGTCAAACCACTCTTGAAGCAGCACAAGGTATGTTTTATGCTCAATGGGCAAATGCAACATTTGTCCCTGGAGGAGCAGATATCAATGGTGATGGTCTGACTCCTGATGGATTTGAAGTTGGTTTACCACTTGATTCTGATATTGACCCTGCAACAGCTGTTGCTTTGTTCAACGCATCTATTGGTCTATCAATGACAAATGATTTAGGAATTCAAGCTTGGTTCGGAGCTTTACTTGGAAACACTACTTTGCAAGGTAATCTTGCTACCGCGTTCCCTGGTCTAAATGCGACTCAATTTGGTATGCTATACAATTGGCTTGGAGTAACATTCAAAGACGGTATAGCAAAAGCAGGTTTATTTGATCTATTAGCACCCGCAGGTGTTGCTGCCGGTGTCATGTCAGACATTGGATATCTCCATTGGGGAAGTCCAGCTGTTACGTCTGGTTTAAGTGCAAACGATCTTGATCCAACCACAGGTGGATGGATTGAAGTTTGGGCTTATGCAAGTCATATACTATCAAATGCAAGTTTTGCACTTAGTATAACAGAATCAAAAGCATTGATGACAGGAGCTTATAATTTGACAGATACTGTATCAACTGGTACATTCATGTTGCTTGGTGCTCAATCAGCTGGAGGAAATGCGACCGCATTAGCCACTCTGAATTTCTTATTCGGTACAACACTCGATGCATCACAAGTTACAGTTATACTTGGTTACCTTAATTATGTATTTGACACTCTTGTTGTTCCAACCTTCGGGTTGACAACCGCAGATGATATTGCATTTCTACATTGGGGTGCGCCAACAGTAACTTCAGGTCTATCATTATTGACATTAGCACCACAACTTGAGCTGCCTAATGTGCCTGAATTTTGGGCTTGGGCAGAAACTGTTGCAGGTTCAGAAGCAAATTTCACGGTTGCACAATCAAAAGCACTTCTAACTGGAGACAATAGCTTACTTAATTCTACGACAGTAGGAATGATCTTACTCGGTGCTGCTGGTTTAACAACAGGTGATGCAGCCACAATTGGCTTATTCAATGCCTTACTAGGAGAAACTTTCTCTGCTGCAGAGTATACATTGTTAATTGGATATATCCAATACATGATGCAAGTATATGTAGCTGGTTGGGTATTAGCCCCAGTAATCGCCGCAGGTGGAGGTTTAATTGCCTCTAAAAGTGTTGAAGAATGGTTATGGGCATATGAAGATCCGTTACTATTATTCTTGAAAGCTAATGGTCAAGTCGATGATGCCTCATGGTCGTTCTTCCCACCTCATGACAATGCAACTGATCCAGCAATTAGTCCTGCACACACATTCAAAACAGGCGCTGATGATATCAACAATGTAATGGAATATGTGTTATGGCAAGGAATACCTGGATTACCAGATAGAGATGACGACCCTGTTAATGGGGTTTGGGATCATACTGAACTTGTAGAAGGTACAGATGCTACCCAATTCCATCCTGATGTTAAGGATACTGAAGTTTTAAGAGCTTGGGTTTCTGAATTAGCTCGAACCGTTGATATTACGTATTTGGAAGACACTAAAGTTGAAGGTATTGATTTACTTAGATTTGTACTTTCAGAAGAAACACTTGCAGTTAATCCTGCTTTTGATCAAACTGTAAAGGGTGTTGCCAATATGTCTTATAGTCAAGGCGTTCCACTATTCATTTCCAAACCACATTTCCTTGGTGCTGATGCTTCAGCTCGTTCTGTGACTGGATTAGCTCCAGTTAATGCAGATCATGAAACATTTATTGATGTCGAACCCACCACAGGTGCAGTTATGAATGCAGCTAAGAGATTACAAATCAGCTTCCAAATAAGTGCTGGTAATTTCTTAACTAGTGGAATTGTGGATACACACTTCATGCCAGTAGTTTGGGTTGAAGAAGGTGGTGCAATAACCCCCGATTTAGCCGAAGATTTCAAGGATGCAATTTACACAGCTCAAGATTACGAGCAATTAGCTCCAGTTCTAGGATCTGGTGTTGGTATTGTATTAATTTTGACTTCAATGTTTGTTGCAATAAGAGCACGAAAACCATAAATTAAATAAAAACATTTGAACACCCAATGGGTGTTCTTTTCCTATTATCACATTATAATTATACTATTTATTCCTAAATGTGTTAAGATATCTATTGATTGTATTATCTAAATTGTATATACAAAATTTTGAACGCTGAAATTAAGAACTTCAGACGATCCGGTGAGATGATGTCACCACTACTCAATTGAATTTTGAATAGAAAACTCTTTTGAGCTACTTTTACATTCACATGTTCCAAATCCATAGTGTTTGTTTGAATAACCTGCAATCACTTAGTGAGAAATGACCAGTCTGGAATATCTTAGAACAAAATAAAATTGTCATTTCGATATAAAGTACTGATGATAATCATTGTTGTATATACATTTCACTGTATGATTATTCTATTTTTGAAAATCTTTCAGTAAATTCAGAATACATGTTATTACACAGAGTATCGAATCGAGCTTTAATTTTGTAAGAATCGAATTGACGGTTTTCTTCGGCAATTATCTTAAATATTTGAATAGCAACACTGGACACTTCTTTTTCGACTACAACCGATGTGTTTGGATCTAAATGCTTCACAAAGAATGCTACCTTGATATCCTCAGAATGTCTAACAAGAATCTTTGCCCCACCAAGCTCTAAACCACCAATTCCTGCCGATTCCGTAAACATCTCATTACCTACTGAATCCAGTGAAGATACTAACCCAGCCATCAATTCACCATCGAATTCTATTTTAGATTCCTGATACTCCCAAAACATCTGGAATATTGGAGTAACTTCTTTGAAGATGAAAATACCGTGTAGTTCAGGAACATCCTCGACATCATACTGTTCTAAATTGCTTCGAATCATAGTTCGAGCAATAGCTGCTTGGTCCAAAGCCTGATCTATTCCTTCGCCTGATTTGGATTGTTCCTCAATCTCTGCTGCTTTTACCAATGCATTCTCAGTCCAATCAAGTGTTTGTTTTCTTGATAATTTATACGGAATTAAGAAATTTATGAACCCACTATTAAGGGCATGAATAAGGGGTGAAGAAGCCCTTCTATCTCGTGCTCTGAAGATTACCTGGACAAAAGGTGAAATTTCCTTGGCATGTTCGGCAAAGAAAAGTGTATCTCCATCACTATCAGCTACTTGAGAATCCAATAGAACTACTCCGCAATTCCTTCTGTTCAGGAATTTTATTGCTTCTTCATGAACAATAGTACTGGTAATTTTTATTTCAGATTTTTTATTGTAGAATTTCACCAATCTATCTTGACTGGCCTCATCACTACCATAAACTAGTACTTCATGACTATCAAAATGAGTTATTTCCTTAGGTGGGTCTTCTGATTCGTTAGCCGCTGATAATTTTAATGACATTGTTTTCAGGCTCAGATAGTCTTCCCGAGGAATTAAATCAAAGGCAGAAATACATTTAACATGATTATCCAGCATTTCTTGTATAATATTCAAAATTGTTTTTTCAGCATCTGCAAAATTATGACTCGTGAGATTCCTCACAAAGATTGATATCTGAATATCGTCATAAAATCGAATGATGACACTTACACCACCAAAATTTATTTCTTTCAATGGATCTTTACTGGTGAGTAATTCTCTTCCAAGCATAGCAACTCCTGAAAGATATCCAGCGAATAGTATCTCATCTTTAGCAAGGAGATCTTCAAAGAACATGGTAAATCGGGGAACAGATTTATAGACAATCATTATACCAACAAAACTTACCGGTTTTGATTCGTCTGCAAAAGATAATGAAGGATCTAGCAGTAAATAACTTGCTTTGCTAAGCTTTGGTGGCTGGCTTACGAATAAAGCAAGCATCTTTGCTATTTCATGCTTAGCAAGTTGTGCTGAGAATAAATTTCTGACATAATCATTATTGATTGGATAGGATAGAAAAGCATCAACTGAACCAAGATTTATGATATTTGCAATTAAGCGAGAACCTCTTTTCTTAGATACCACTACAATTCTCGCAAGTGGGTGATTAATTCTAACTACTCTAGAAATTGAAACAGGATTGATGTCCTCATGATCATTATCAATAACGACAATTGCGAACAATTCCTGTAAGAGAAGGACAATTGCTTCATCCAAAGTATCCTTCTGGGTTATATTATAATTTTCGACAGAATTCGCTAATACCTTTTTGAAAGTATTATATTTCGCTCGGCTACCTATGATTAGAATATTATTAAGCTCTCTTAGTTGAGAGTATGATTCCTCATCGTCAAAAAGAGAATCAAAGTTGCCTAATGGATCGAATTCTTCCATTAATTCTTCTAAAGTACTAAGTTATATAAAAAGGGTATTTTAAATTGACTACTATGAGTAGAAAAGGGAATAGATTTCTTGTTTAATCTATAATTCAGTGTAAATTCTATTTTCTAATAATGAGATAATCAAATAATGAATAAGAATAGCTCTGAATATCCAAATATAGCAGTTAATAATTAATTAAAAATTATGTTTTCTCCAAATTATTATCTTGTAATGTTAGGATATGATCCGATACGTGCAATAGATTTGTAATCAAAATTATCAAAGGTGGATTCTGGTGTTACACCCACAGATGCTCTAATTGCACTCAAAGTATAGTGCAAACCATCCTTTATTGTATGAGATATTACTGTACCTACCTCTTCATTTGAGATTAAAAGTTGTTCTGGAATATCTTTTTCCGAAATGATTTGATATAAAAATTGTCGAGGTCTACCACGATGAAACATCCTCGATAATGGTTCTTGTCCTAGAAAACACCCTTTGTCTAATGTGATTGCATCAGCTAAGCCTACTTCAAATGGGTTTTCACCAAGTAAAAGTTCAACAGGAGAATCTCCATGTATAAGTAACCAATCACTAAATTTAGCATAGCTCGTGATTTCATTTATTTGATTGTCTGTCTGGCCGAAATTGAAATGTTTTCCACCAAAAGTAATTGATGAATTGGTTTTATCTAGAGTTTGAATAAGGTAAAGGTGTGGTGTTTCTTTTGTTATATCTTCTAATTTAACATTCATATCTAATTGATATTTGAGCAAATCTTCAATTAATGGTACTCTCATTTTTTCAGGAGAATACAATAAATATTCCTGATTCACTTCAAGAAGCCAAAATATAGACCTAATTTTTGATTTGGGTGTCAAAAACATGGTTTGGCAAATTTGGTTATTACCTAGTTTATCTAAATCATAGGTAATAATACCATTGAGGTAATTCTTCTTATCTGGACCACTAATCTTGATAATAGTCCAATTCTCTAAATCCACAGTTAGAAGATCCATAATGAATAATTACTAATCATCCTAGTTTTAAAAAAACCTTGAGATCAAATTATAGATAGAATGATACTAGTTTAGATACTATTTTGTTCTAAATATGTAGAAATTTGAATTTCTAGCATTTTTTAAATTACAATATATAGGTTATCAAAAAAAGATATTCAATTTTAACGATCTCACAAAAATTGATTTAAAAGATAGATTCCGTATGGATTTATAGACCTTAAATTTAGGTGATTTATTTCTGCGCGCGGATCAATACGAATTGGCTAATACAACACCAATGATGAAACAGTGGGCCACCATCAAGAAATCACTCAAGGACGAGATCCTGTTTTGTCGTGTAGGTGATTTCTATGAATTATTTTTTGATGATGCGACTATAGCAAGCAAGATCCTCGACATCCAATTGACAAAGAGAAAATTAGGAAAAGGAACTTACCCATTAGCCGGTGTTCCCGTGAGATCCCTTGAAAACTATGTTACAAGACTGGTATCTAAAGGACACAAAGTTGCGATCATGGAGCAATTAGAAGATGCGAAAGTTGTCAGAGGTAAAAAAACAATAACAAGAGGGTTAACTAGAATAATATCAAAGGGTACGATTACCGAAGATACAATGTTAACTCCAGGTAAAAATAACTATATGGCTTCCATTACACTAATGGGAAAGGGGAAAAACAAGGAAATTGGATTTGCTGTTTGCGACCTATCAACAGGTGATTTTAGATCAGCGAGTTTCAAAAATTCAAGAGATCTTATCAGAGCATACACCAAATTCGAACCTGTTGAAATCTTATATTCAAACGAGATTGACGATGTTCCTTCAGAATATGGGATTGAGTTAAACAATAATGAGATCCTAACCTCCAAACCTCAACAATGGTTTGAATCCGACTTTGCAACTAATGTAATTAATGATCATTTTAATATTAAAACTGTAAAAGGATTTGGGTTAGAAGATAATAGTATTGCTGTCTCAGCTGCAGGGGCCTTACTGAATTATTTAATCACAACCCAACAATCAAAATTCCCCCATATTACTACTATCAAATCATTTGATATTCAAGACACAATGACACTTGATTCTACAGCAATCAAAGGTTTAGAATTATTTGAAAATAATCAAGATCATACAGAATATGCTACACTTTTTAGTTTAATGGATGAAACCGTAACCCCGGTTGGGAGTCGTCAATTACGTCACTGGATGGCCAATCCTTTAGCAAAAATTAATAAGATCAATGATAGATTGAATGCGGTAACTGCACTAAAAAATGATCCAATATTACTCCATACAGTTAGATCAGTATTGAAAGAGATTGGAGATATTGAGAGATTAACAACCAGAATATCTATTGGTTCGGCAAAACCATATGAATTAATCAAACTCGCCGAATCATTGGAAACAATACCTGAATTAAAAAATAAATTATTGCCACTAAAAAAAGAGTTTCCTAAGGATTTAATTGAGAATTTAGACCCCTGTAATGATATTTCCACCATTATCAGAAAAACTATTGTTGAGGAACCTAGCAGTAACTTGGGTGAAGGAAAGATAATTAATCAAGGGATAAACAGTGAACTTGATCGTCTTGTTAGTGTGATGAAAGAAGGGAAGTCTTGGATTGATCGATACATAGAAAGAGAACAAAAAAATACTGGAATGAATACTATAAGGATTAAACAAAACAATGTTTTGGGTTATTTCATTGAAATATCAAAAAAAGATGTAGATAAAGTTCCAGAGAATTTCATTAGAAAACAAATTATGATTAATGCTGAGAGATATGTAACTGAGGAGCTCAAAGATTGGGAAACTGAAGTACTTACTGCAGAAATAAAGGTGCAAGAACTTGAAACAAAAATATACAATAACACTTTGAAAGAATTATCTGGGTTTATTGATATCTTACAACAGACATCTCAACGCATTGCAGATATTGATTGTCTGTCTTCTTTCTCATACTTAGCTGAGCGAAGAGATTATTGCAAACCAAATTTTAATGAAGGAAATTCATTACTTATATCAGGAGGTAGACATCCTGTGATTGAAAGTATTAATCAAACCACAGCCTACGTCCCTAATGATATCATTCTAGATCACGATTTACAAAGATTAATGATAATCACAGGTCCTAATTTTTCAGGAAAAAGTTCTTTGCTAAGAGCAACTGCACTAATTGCGATTATGGGGCATATGGGGAGTTTTGTTCCTGCCAAACATGTTGATCTAGGGGTAATCGATAGAATTTTTACTAGAATTGGAGCTTCTGATAACTTGGTTGCAGGACAATCAACATTTATGCTAGAGATGGTTGATGCTGCAAATTTGGTAAATAATTGTACTGAGAGATCACTTATTATTGCAGATGAACTAGGAAGAGGAACCTCAACTTATGATGGTTTGGCAATAGCATGGAGTATTTCTGAATATCTTCATAATTTACCAAATTCACCAAAGGCAATGTTAGCAACCCATTACCACCAACTATCTGAACTTGAAGAAGTATTGGAATCATGTGCAAATTATCATTTTGAAATTAGATTTGAGGATGGGAAACCAAAATTTAATCATGAGCTTTCTAGAGGTTCTTCAGATAAAAGTTTTGGAGTTGAAGTAGCCAGATTATCAGGCTTACCAGATCCTGTAATACACAGAGCGCGTAAGGTATTAGAGTTGCTTGAATCTCAAGCAGCGAAGGTGGATCCTAATGATCCTAGCCTAGTTAAGTTAGCAGATCTAATTATTGCTGAAAATGGTCAGACTTCATTGGACGACTGGTTTGGAAGAGTGTCGAAATCTTCAACTTCAACTAGCGAAAAAGAAATAGGCAAACCAAGAAAATTACACCCAGTAGTTAAAGAATTGAAAAATATTGCCTTAGAGGAGTTAACACCAATAGAGGCACTGAATTTGCTTGAAAAACTTAAGAGGATGACTGAGTGAGCGAAATAATTAAACTTTCTACCAAAATAATCAGCCAAATTTCTGCTGGAGAAGTGGTCGAGCGACCTTCAAATATTGTTAAAGAGTTAATTGAAAATTCTCTCGATGCTGGATCAAGAAAGATACTTATTCAAATAAAAAATGGAGGACTTGATCAAGTATTGGTCCGGGATGAAGGCAATGGATTGAACGGCAAAGAAATTGTAAAAGCCTTTGAACTCCACACCACAAGCAAATTATTGGATGAACAAATTAGTAAGGTAGCAACTTTGGGATTCCGAGGAGAAGCTTTAGCTTCTATTGCAGCAGTATCAAGAGTCGAATGTAAATCTAAACGAAAGGATGAAAATGTTGTCTATGAAGTTGTTATAGAAGGCGGTGAGGTACTTAGCAACAAATCTTCTTCAGACAATAATGATAACTCTTGGACGTCCATAAAAGTTACTGGGTTGTTTTTCAATACACCCGTAAGAAGAAAATTCCTAAAGAAAGCAATAACAGAAAGAAAACGAATTATGGATCTGATAACACATTTTGCTTTAACGTATCCACATATCCACTTTATATTGGAGGAAGATTATCAGAATAAATACAAAACTCGATTAGAAAGTCCGAGTAGAAAGTCTCTACTCGCAGTTATTTTCGATGTGTTAGGATCTGATATCGCTTCTGAACTAATTAAAATTAGTTCTCAGATTAATGAATGGCAAATTGATGGGTATATCTCCAAACCAAACTTAATCAGGAGTGATCGGTCTATACAATTTTTGTGTGTAAATGGGAGAATTGTGCGTCATCAAGAATTACAAAAAAGCATAGAAATAGCTTATGGGTCTCAGCTAATGAGATCTGCACATCCAATATTAATACTTAATATCGCTGGACCTATTGATGCAGTAGATTTCAATATTCATCCACAAAAATCAGAAATAAGATTCAAATCATCTGATACAATTATTACCGATATATCAAATATAATTAGAAATGCTCTTGACAGCGGTGTTGAACTTCCTAAGTTACCGGAAACAAGAAAACCGGATACGGAACCAATTGAAACCGAAATATTTGAGGACTTATTTGTAAGAAATCAAAATGAAAATACAGAAGAAACTAAGCAAGATTTACATTTAACAGTAGATGAAGGTAAAACCGATCTAGGATCAGAAACCAAAAATGCCTATAGACAACTATCATTAACTGATAATACGGCTGTCATATCTAAATCAGGAATTGAGATATTGGGGCATATAATGGATAAGTTTGCTTTAGCGTATGTTAATAACGAATTGTGGTTAATCGATGTACACGCAGCTGATGAGAGAGTGAAGTTTGAGTATTACGAACAAGGATCTCAAAGAAAAGCCTTCTCTCAAGAACTTTTACAAGCAATTTCAATTAGTCTCATCCCTTCAGAAAAACAGTTTATAGTTGATAACATAGCTGCACTAAGAAAATTTGGATTGAAAGTGTCTGATGGTCGAGGGCCAAATGTTTTGATCCACTCAACCCCTGTATATTTCGATCAAGAAATAACTGCAGATACAATTAAAAAGTTATTACTAGATATCTCTGGTTTTCTAGGAGAAGACATTGACCATGATTCAAAAATTGATTCACCATTAAATACAATTGAGTATGGTATCGTTGCAAGATTAGCTTGTCATGGATCTATTAGATCAGGTCATCGAGTTATCAATGATGTTATAGCTAAAGTTATTGATAATTTATTGAAATGTACCAACCCCTGGACTTGTGCACATGGAAGACCAACCATTCTTAGAATGCCTCGTTCCAGATTAGAAGGTTGGTTTCGAAGATAGAAATTATTTTTTGTTTTTTAGTAATTCTCTCGCAATAATCAATTTTCTAATTTCAGTAGTACCTGCACCAATTTCCAATAATTTGGCATCTCTTGCTAAACGTTCAATTTTGTATTCTTTCATGTAGCCATATCCACCTAATACTTGAACTGCGTCTAACGCATGTTTTGTTGATAGTTCCGCTGCATACATTATGCTAGCAGCAGCCTCTTTGTTCGCTCGATGATTTTTTTGGACTTCAGATAATGCCCAATATACAAGAAGATGAGATGCTTGACTTTCTGTGTAAATATTCGCTAGTTTTTCTTGAATTAGTTGAAAATTTGAAATTGTCTTTCCAAATTGTACCCTTTCCACTGAGTAATTGAGTGCAATTTCTAATGCTGTCTTCGAAATACCAAGACTTATTGCTGCCAAAGTTGCCCTTTCAATTGATAATCCACTCATAACAATTTTGCGTCCTTCATTGAGATTTCCTAGCAAATTATCTTTGTGTATAGCGACGTCATCCATAAATATTTCTCCAGTTAGAGATCCACGCATTCCCATTTTATCAAATGGTACCCCAGTAGTTATCCCTTTCAAATCCATAGGCATAATAAATGCGCTAATTCCCTTTACACCTAGGGAAGGTTCAGTTTTAGCATAAATTAGGGAGGTATCTGCAATTGCTGAATTGGTGATGAAAGTCTTTGAGCCATTTAAGATAAAATAATCTCCATCTTGGCTTGCAGTAGATTTCATTCCCAAAGCATCACTACCGGACCCAGGTTCAGTTAAACACAAAGCTCCAATCTTTCTTCCACTAGCTAGATCAGGAATGTATTTTGCTCGTTGCTCCTCATTGGCATTTCTAAACATGTTATCCACAGTGAGATTTGAATGTGCACCAATTGAGAGTGAAAATGCTGGAGAGACCTTGGCTAGTTCTTCAAGAATAATTGCCTGACTGATATAATCGGTATCAGCACCCTCGTAATCCATCGAAATAGTTGGACCTAATAGTCCTAGATCACCAAGTTCTCTAAAAATATCAATCGGAAAATAGTCTTCCTTGTCCATTTTTTCTGTAACTGGATCTAATCGATTCTTTGCAAAATCAGCTACCGTTTCTCTAATCATATCATGTTCATCGGTAAAAAATATATCAGGCATAGCTTAACTGTTACAAGATTTACTACTTGATTTGATTTATTATTATATAATGGTAAGTTGATCCTTCTCATTTAATGTGTTACTCAATTTTTATTTGATAAATTTGCATCACCTGAATTAAATTCTACCTTTCCATTCCACAAAAATCTTTGATAACAACGGATATTTGATAATTTTCTGAGAAATACAATGATATGATTTTATCTTTCAATGCCGTTTCAAATGAAATTACATAGGATTAGAAATATTCTCTTCATAGCTTTAAATAATAGGGAGTTCTATACTAATATTGCAAGTATTATTCCTTGTGAATTGAAAAAATGGAGACTATTTTGAGCTTTATTAGTTTAAATACTGAATTAAGAATTGCATACCGATCACAGCTTTAAATAATGGGAATAGATGTTTAATGGCTCGAAATAATAAAATTACAACATCAGTTTAAGTATCAATTGATACTAGTAAATTGAGTCATAAAGATAAAAAAAGATTACGTCAAATACTGGGTAGAGATTCTCGTATTATATCGAGATATATTGGAGTAATTGAAGATAACCGAAATGATTTGGTTGAGTATACCGAAAAGAAGAATGGCAAAATAACTATTGAGATTAATAAGGGTAAATTGGATCAATTAACCTGCACAACTTCAGATCGTAAAATAGTAAACCATGATTTGAAAGTACTGTTCCCGCGCATCAGTTTGAATGAATTGAAGGAATGTCGGGATACTGCAGTTGGGATATATTTATCTTATCTTGAATTGAAAGAAATAGGTAATGCATCCATACCCACCATTAAAGCCCCTGTTCCAAGATCCATCGGATATCGTAGATTCAAATTATCATTTGAGGAATGTACTCTTGCCATTATGGATAGTATGGACACAAATCTATCAATGCTTAATAATGGAAAAAATAAAATTCTACATGATACATTGATTTTGAGTTTAAATCTTAAGAAATATCACATTGATAAAATCAAAGAAGGTTCTCTACAAGCAGTGCGTATTATTAGATCTCGAAAGAAATACTATTCAATCTTTGCTGTTCGGCATGAGGTAAAACAATTAACCAGCAAATTTTACCCTAAAAAGTCAAAGAAAGATTTAGCAATTGCAGGGATCGATCTGGGTATTAATCGTGATGCAGTGATATCTATTATTACTGCACATGGTGTGTCTCATCACAAATTTATTAGGCTGGAAAGAATAGGAAACACAAAGCAATCCATCCTTAAATTGGATAAGAGGATTGCAGAAATACAACACA
>JAAFKL010000261.1 GCA_021399405.1 Candidatus Heimdallarchaeota archaeon
AAAGAAGAAAATATATTCATTGTACCTACGGTGGTAATATTTGGAAAAAATGAGTTTAGAGATTCAGATATTAGTAAAAAAGATTTCTTAGATCGAATTAAAGCAGGTGAAATAGCAACAACATCACAACCATCTCCAGCTGATACTGACAAAATATACAAGGAAGCATTAGATTCATCAGAAAGTAGAGAGGTTTTGGGAGTTCATTTAAGTTCCAAATTAAGTGGTACAATTTCGACAGTATATGGTGTAACAAATAATATTGAAAATGCAAATGTTGAGTTGTTTGATACATTTAATTTATCTCTAGGGGCGGGATATTTTGTTTATTTAGCAGCATATCTACGAGGAAACGGGTACAGCTTAGTTGAAGCAAAGGAAATTCTCGATATGGCAAAAGATCAAGTCCATGTAGAGGTTTTTATTCAAGGTGTACCTTATCTGCATCGTAGTGGGCGAATTAATTTGGGACAATATTGGTTGCTTAGATTATTACGGCTAAAACCTATATTGAATGTAATTGACGGTTTACTTGTACAAAAGGGATTGGTGTTCGGGCAATCTGCTGGAGCCAAGAAAATTATTTCAAGAATTTTACAGGATGATAAAGGGGATAGCCCTTTCGTATTGATTGGTCATGCTACCAACCCTGAATATATGAAAATATTCAGAAAAGAATTAGAAGTATTAAACCCCACCCAGATCGCCGAGGTGGAAATTTGCAACAGTTTGATTTCTCATACAGGATTAGGGGCTTTAGGGGTAGGTATAGCTCCGAATTTTAAGAATTTGATTAATAATTTTAATGATAAGAATAAATCATAATTTGTATAGTGTGAATTTTCATATCTTATCCTTTGCAAATTATCAATACAACTCTAGAATTTCATAATCTTATGCACTTTATTCGTAAATTTTTCCTTGTTTTGGAATAGTGTTTTTATGGTGTCTTAAAATCTAATAAATAGATATTTGAGGTAAAATAAAATGTCGGTAGAAGAAATTCCTAAACCATGGATTGAAGCACTTGTTGACGTTCGTCCAACAACATTAGATTATGATGAGGTATCTACATTTGAGTTTGTAAAAAGACGAGCTGCGAGTGAACCAAATGATCCTTGTATGATTTTTCCAAAAGGCAAAGTCTTATCGTACGCTGATACTTTTGATGCAATCAAAAAATTATCAGTAAAATTTGCAGAAATGGGAATCAAAAAAGATGATAAAATCGCTTTAATGTTACCAAATACTCCACATTATATCATATCCCATTATGCAATTCTTTCATTGGGAGCTGTGGTTGTTCAAACCAATCCACTCTATACACACAGAGAACTACATCACATTCTAACTGACTCCGGTGCAACGGGCATGATATCCCTAACAATGTTCCAAGAGCAAATTAACGAAGTAAACAAAGAGAGTGATGTAAACCTTGAATGGATGATATTTGGAACCATAAGTGATTATCTGAAACCGATTGTAGCATTTCTTGGTAAACTATTAAGAAAACTTCATGATCCAAAGATGAAAAATTACAAAAACAATTATTCATGGAAATCGGTTTTATCTTCTGCTGATAGTTCAAAATTTAAAGAAACAAAAATTGAAATGGATGATTTGGCATTACTCCAGTATACAGGTGGAACAACTGGATTGTCAAAAGGAGCTATGTTAACTCATAGAAACATAAGTTTCAATGCTCAGCAAGCACGAGCACTTGTACCTATGATCCCTGACAAACAAGGAAGCATACTTACTGCTTTACCGATGTTTCATTCATTCGGATTAACAGTTTGTATGGGTATGTCATTTCAAATGGGAGTACCCACAGTATTAGTTGCAAAATTCGATGCAACTGATGCTTTAAAGCTTATTGAAAAACATGGAATTACATTTTTCCCTGGAGTGCCAACAATGATGACCGCACTCAATAACAATCCAAATATTGGATCAACAGATTTTTCATCCTTAATTGCAGTATTCTCAGGTGGAGCTCCATTACCAATTGAAGTAGCAACAACTTTTCAAGAAACTACAGGGGCCGATCTTGTTGAAGGATACGGGTTATCCGAAACATCACCTATTGCATATTGCAACCCAATTTTATCTGAGAAATTGAAACCAAAAGTTGGTAGTATCGGTTTACCAGCTGCAGATACATTTTGTAAGATTGTCGATACAGATGATTACACCAAATTAATGCCACTGGGAGAACGTGGTGAAATCTGCCTCAAAGGACCTCAAGTTATGGTTGGGTATTGGAATAATGAAGAAGAATCAAAAATAGCCCTCAAAGATGGATGGCTATTAACTGGAGATATAGGTTATATAGATGAAGGAGGATATGCCTATATTGTTGACAGAAAAAAGGATTTAATTATTGTCTCTGGGAATAACGTTGTTCCGGCTGAAGTTGAAAATGTACTTTATACACACCCTGCAATACTTGAAGCAGCAGTAGCAGGTCTAAAACATGAGGTGAAAGGTGAAATTGTTGCAGCGTGGATTGTGTTTAAGGAAGGAATGTCTGCTACAGAAGAAGAAATTCTAGCTTTTTGTAAAGAAAACATGGCACCTTTCAAAATTCCCAAACAAATTACCTTTAGAGATGAACTACCAAAAAGCATGATTGGAAAAATACTCAGAAGGAAACTAACTGATCCAGATAGCTAAATGAATTCATCCAAATCTTCTTGATGGTAAATATCTTCAAACAATTCTTCATCCTTTTCTATAAGATTCTTAAAATCATCTATATTAAAATCTGCATTAAATTCATCAATGAAGGCTTTTATGACCCAATAAATAACGGAAAATATTATTCCAAAAATTATCAAATAAAAAACAGATTCAACATTGAATTCATTACGAATGTTACTTATGTTGCTCATCGTTAAGTACAACAATAATTGTACGGGAATCGTGAGAACAATGGCTACAAGTATTCGAATACTATTTCTCATTACTTAGTATACTTTCTTCGGAATATTTAATCCTAATCATTGATTCTGAATTTTGAAATTAATTTTCATCTCTAAGTGGAAAAATTCCACATTCCCGCCATTATTTGTATCTACACTAATTTTTATACTTAAAGTATTAATTCTGCTTTATTAAAATAAATATATGGAAATAACTGGTTTGTCAGGGTATTTTGATGGTTATCAGTGGCACGACGGACCGTTCAGATTCATAATTAAAAATAATAAAATCGCCAGTATTGAGCAGGATGAGGGAAGCAATG
Source organism: Candidatus Heimdallarchaeota archaeon (assembly GCA_021399405.1). The sequence goes on from JAAFKL010000261.1 coordinate 3,248, forward strand.
GTGATTTACACATACCCGGTCATATGGCATCTATTCCTTTTAGTGATGGCCATACTCATCTAATTTTTAGTGGAGACAGATCCTTTGAATTATCTATGAAAATACAAGGTAAATCTTACGCTGAGATATTGGAAAGTGGTGGCGGGATACTTAATACAGTAAAATCCACGCGAGCATCAGATGATGAAACTTTGTTAGAGTTAGTTTTGAATCGCTTGGATTTGATGCTGCAACATGGTACTTTAACTGTTGAAGCGAAATCAGGGTATGGATTAACCGCAGAACAGGAATTGCGATTGTTAAGAATATTAAATCAAGCTAATGACATTCATCCAATTGAAATTATTCCTACATATTGTGGTGCTCATGCATTAACCGGTGAAACATCTCGTGAAGATTTTGTTGAAGAAGTAATTTCAATTATTCCTGAAATTAAGTCCAAAGCACTTGCCACCTCGACTGATGTATTTTGTGATCGTGGTGCATTCACAGTAAGTGAGACAGTGGAAATTCTCAACGCTTCCAAAGATGTTGGATTACCAATCAGAGTACATGCCGAAGAACTGGAATATACAGGAATTGGTAAAATCGCTGCCAAAGACTACGGTGCATTAAGTGTAGATCATCTTTTACTTTCAACAAAATCAGATTTTGAGATCTATGCTGAGTCTCAAACAACTGCCATGTTTATGCCCGCTGCAACCATTGGATTATTTACCACAGATAGACCCCAAGGTTGGAGAGATCTAGATCTCAATATTGGACTAGGTAGTGATTTTAATCCTAATAACTTAGTGATTTCTATGCAAACAGCTTTGAGATTGGCTGTTTTCTTATACAGAATGACTCCATTTCAAGCGATGAAAGCGGCAACCACTGGAGCATTTAAGGGGATCATGGGAGAACAACAAAGTGCAATGACAGTAAATTCTAAAGCAGACTTAGTTATTTTTGAAGCAAATACAATTGACGAATTAACTACTAGATTCGATCAGAATTTGGCTAGAATTATCATTAAAAATGGTGAAATAATCCATTCGGTATCAAGAAATGATTAATTTTTTCGAAATATTTTACTGATCAGCTAAAGGTTTGTTTTCGTCAAATCCCAATATTTTGAGAGTAATTGGTAAGAATTCAAATTCTTTCAATACAGCCATTTCTGCGATACTAATCTGATAAGTTTCTGGTTCGTCTACAATATAATCTTGCTTGAGATAATATTTCATTACCTCGTCGAATGCCTTGTTATACTCATCAAAGCTAGAATGGGCTGAAATTAAGAAACCATCTAGGTTCTTAGAAACATAGAAATGAGGTGATATAAGCTTCCTTACAAGCTCTACTGCTTCTTCTCTCTGTTCCATAGTTGTTCTTGCATTGAATTTGCGATGAGTAAATACCAGCAATTTAAGTCCTAATTTTTCCAAATTTGGCACAACTCGAGGGAAACAGATCTTATTCTTTAAGAATTTTCGTTTTGCGTTAGCAACAGTATTTCTTGAAACTCCTACTTTCTCAGCAATCAAAGTGTCAGATTCTTCTGGATATTTTACTAATCCAGCTAGAACCTTTCTTTCAGCTTTTGATAGCTTGATCATCTGAACTCCTTCTGTTGGTATAAGCAGATCTTCGTTGTACTCTGATGATTCAAATCCAAATAGTCGAGCAACTAATGCTTCATAATCCATGAAAGCACGGATTCTGGAAATCTCAAAGGGATAAGCATCAATTTGCATTCCTTGTCGTGTAAGGAATTTATTCTCAGAATAGATTTGATAGAATAATTCCTGATTCTTTGAATATTCGGTGTAGTTTTGAGAAATAGAGAGATTGAAAGCTTTGTTTGATTCTGACACAATGTAGAAATCTTCAACAAATGCCTTGATAGTTTCACCGGCAACTCTCATTCGTTCATCCAATGTAGTAAAACGATTAAGGTGTCCATGCATTACCATTAGTAATTCAAAACCGATTAGAGGAAAATTCGGAATGTAATATCTACGATAATAATCATGTTCTCGCAATCTAGCTTTGATAGAACTGAAAGTACTTTTTTTCATTCCAATCTCAGAATGTATAGCTTGGTCAGACAAATTAGGCCATCTAACTAATGAATGAAGCACTCGTGCCTCATTTTGGCTCAACTGATGAATTGCGGTATTTGCACCGCCTTCAATACCTCCGGTTGAAAATCTTTGCATTAATTCCGATAAAACGAAGGGGTTTAAAAAACTTATAGAAAGTTTGCATTTGATCGGATACTATAAAAAACAATTTTTTTTCGATCAAGCGGTAACAGTTTTATATCGGACTTGAATCGAACAGTGTATTATTGATTATAATGCAATGGATGTTATATCCTTTTTCTCAATTCTGCAATATCGATTGATCTTAAGGCCACTTGTAATGAAATATCGTAATAACTAATACTAAGACATTGCAAATAGTATACTTTATCAATTTGCTATCCTTTCAATTCCAACAATATTCTTTCGATACCTTCAGTCATTCTCTCCTCAGAGGTACCACAATTAATTCTTACATGGTTTTTACCAGCAGGACCAAATTTACTACCTTCAACAATCTGAATACCTTGATTTTTGAGGAGTCGAGGTACGAATTCAACATCATCAGTTTTCAAATCAGGATAAACAAAGAAACAGCTAGTAGGAGTTATGCATGGATAGCCGTTCTCCCGGAATATAGCAGCTGCGGTGGATGTATTGTGCTTCATTTGATCTCGGAAACTTTGCACCCACTCTTTAGACCGACTATCTGTCAGTGCAAATTCACAAACCAAAGATGCAATAGGACTTGGACTTACGAGTAAGGATTGGCAAATTCCTCGAATATCATCAATTAAATTTGTACCTGCATGAATGAAGCCCGATCGATAACCAGCTAAACCATAAGCTTTTGAGAAGCCATAAAGACATATGCTACGTTCCTTTAATTCTGGAAATTCTAGAACTGATGTATGAGGTTCAGAAAATACCAGGGGTTCGTATAATTCATCTGAAAAACATATTATGTCATTATCAACAACAAGATCACGGATCGCTTTGATATCAGATTTTGAATGGGTGTAACCAATAGGATTTGTTGGATTACAAATTGCGATCATCTTAGTGGTGGTATCAATAGATTCCGTAAGTTCATCAATATCAACTTTACCAAGGATATTTATCCATTCAATAGGATTATTATTGTCAGTAGCATGTCTGTGGATTGGTTCATAAATCGGTCCTAATGTTATTATTTTTCCTTCCTGCCTACTGATATATTTCATCGCAGCATAAATTCCCATCATAGTACCAGGTATGATTTGTAAATAATTTCTATCAGTTGAGATCTGTTTAGTTTTTAAGAAATTTTCAATCGCAGTTAATGCAGGCTCTTCTCCAATTTGACTTTGATAAAATGAAAATGATTCATCAATTCGTGATTTGATAAAGTTGGTAATTCCTGCAGGACCTTCAAAATCAACATCTGCAACCCCAAGAGAAATTCCATTTTCAGGTATTTTATCATGCCATTTAAATGGGCACTGGACTCTAAGTTCTGCAGGAGAAAGTAGTTTAATTTGTATCACCAATACCAAATCTGACAATTCGGTAGTCGAGTCCTCACTGTTTACCTTTCAAACCCTTTGTTTCAATGTTATAGATTTCCAAGATTTATTTTTCAGCTTAACTAATTCAATAATTACTTATGATTACATTATTTTCCGTGGATTATTTCTTTTTATCGTTAAATTTCTGTTGAATTCCATTATTATTCGCAATTATTCTTGTTATATTGCAATTATACCGTATTATTTATATGTATTCGTGGATGAGATAATATATGCTTTTGGATTTGGAATCACTTCAAAAAAAGCCAATAGACCATTTAATGGATAGTATTGTACTTGGAAAAATCGTTAAAATCAGAGACCAAATACTTAAAGCTGAAAAAGAGGGTAAACCAGTTTTTCGATTTGAATCAGGAGATCCAAATTTTTCGGTTTCACCAAACGTTCTTGAAACTATTACAAGAGTAGCAGAAGAGGGTAAGACACACTACCCACCTAGTACGGGAGTTATTGAACTCCGTGAAGCAATTATGGCCAAGTTAGAGCAGAAAAATAAAATAATTGTTCCCTCAATAGGGAGCATTTTTGTTACTCATGGAGCAATGAATGCATTATTTTCCACAATTTTCTGCTTACTGCAACCAGGTGATGAAGTAATAATCCCAGACCCAATGTGGCCTGAAATTGGTGAAAACATTAAGATTGCAAGAGGGGTACCAATCCCAGTTAAATTATCTCATGCTGAAGATTATGAATATTCTGCTAAGAGGATTGAGGATCAAATCACCAAAAAAACGAAAGCAATCTATCTAAATACGCCACACAATCCCACAGGGAGGGTCCTTTCAAAAGAAACTCTGATTGAAATAATTGAGGTAGCTAAAAAGTATAAATTATGGATTATCTCCGATGAAGCCTATGAACATATTTTGTTTAAACCCTATAAGCACTATTCAATTGCATCATTAGCCAAAGATTATGCAGATAAAGTAGTGAGTATTTTCTCTTTTTCAAAAAGTCATGCAATGAGTGGATTAAGATTGGGGTATATAGTTAACACATCTAAAATTCTACAAGAAAGATTACCAAAAATCTTGCGCTGTGTAGTCAATGGAGCAAACAGTGTGACTCAATGGGCCGGCATCACGGCGATCCAAAAAGACCACGACTATACTGAAATGATGAGACGCGAATATGAAATTAGAAGTGATATAATTTATACTGCTCTAAGCGATGTTCCTGATATTAAGCTATTTCGTCCTCAAGGTTCATTTTTTATTTGGGTGGAATTAGAACCCCCAATTCTTGAAAGAATGGGTTGTAAAGATACTGGTGAAGTATCAGATTTATTGGCAAAATTAGGGGTTGGAAGCATTCCTGGTGACACATTTGGTAAAAGCAATACATATGGAATTAGATTTGCCTTCAGTTGCGGTACTGAAATGGTGAGACAAGGCTCAATTATCCTGCGGGAAGCACTTCTAGGTATTAAATCTCAGTAACTTCTATCTAATGATTTTTGTTCATAAATAATGTGTTTCTTTTTCCTTCCTGCAGTAATGATCTTTTTTACAACATCGATATGTCGATCACACGATTCAATGAATACTTTAGTTATAGGATGGATCAGAATGATTGTTGCCACTTCTCTACATCCCGCATAACTACATGTTGTAATGATTGTTTATCACCTATTGATTCTACTCCTCAACCTAGTACGAAATGATTAAGGGTTTTGAAATGGCAGAATTATAATGCGCAAATAAATTCATAATTGTTTGTTTTCCCTAATCAATTTGGAACGAAGATAATAATTCACGCACTTTTATTGACTCTATAGAAGTATGCATTGCCAACAATCCTTTCCCATTTTGAGATCCATAACCATAGAGGTACTCTATTGAGATGTCGTTTTCAGACAGAGTAGTAGATATTTTCGCAAGTTCACCAGGTGTATTACTCAGCTTGAATCCTAACACATCTATAATGTGAGATATTAATCCTGCATTTTCCAAATGTTCTTGAGCTGTAATTGGATCGTCCAAAAGTAATCTTATTTCATTTATAGGCCCCCTTTCTGTTGAAATGCCAATTATGTTAATATTGTCTCTTGAAATTAAATCCAGAACTGTAGCGAGCATTCCTGTTTTATCCTCTATTTTAACGGTTAATTGATCCACAGGTAACATTATGCTCGGTCTTAATTAAATATTATAATACAAATCAACATATTATGATTGAAGCAGATATAAAAAGTGAAAACTAATTTTTCATTTCATGTAATTTATTGAAAATAATTTATTGATAATTAGTTGATATTTGTAATTAGCTGATGTTTGTAATTATTGCTTGCTATTGATACGTGATCTATTTACGCTTCCTTACAATGAAAGCGAACCCTAACAATGAGAAAATAATTACATAAATATTTGAGAATGGAATTGGCAATTCAGGAGCATCGCTTGAACTTGTATCACTACCGTTTTCACTTGATTTAGTAATTTCTGACCGGGTGGTGCTCGTCTCAGAAGATTTAGTTGTTTCTGATGTAGTGGTGGTCTCAGAGGATTTAGTTGTTTCTGAAGATGTAACAGTTGTTGTGATTGGAGCTTCAACAGTAACAAAAACAGTATTTGTTATTGTATTTCCACTCAAATCAGTAAGTTTCAAAGTTACATTATGAGTTCCAAGACTAAGTCCATCTACTGGTAAAGATATTGTATTTGAAGAAATCCAAATACCACCATCTAGTTGTACTTCATCCACGTAAATGTCAAAACTAGCGGGATGTGAATCACTAGCAGTCCATTGTACGATGTTTCCGGTCTCTCCCTCAATATATGTAAAATCTGTAGGGATTAATGAAAATATGGGTGCTACTGTATCGGAGATAGTGATTGTAACACTGTGTACTGCAGAGTTACCGCTAACATCGTCCGCAACCATTTCAAATACGTAAATCCCAACAGCAAGACCATCAACACTTGTAGTAATAGTATCTCCATCTGACCATAAGCTAGAATCTAGAACGAGTCCATCTTTTTTAAGACTATAAGATGATGGGTTTTCATCCCTAAGGGTCCAACCGATCACGTTACCAGTACTTCCTTCTTCGTACGTGTTGTCAATTGGAAAAGATTCAAATGTTGGGGACAAGGTATCTGGTAAGAAATCACCAAGAAAATCAACTGCATTCAACAATAATAATGATTTATCCCCTCCAGCAGTACTAGAGTAATATGTGTTGAAAACAATGTAATTGCCCTTGATAGCTGCAAGGGGTTCCCCATCGATGTGATTTGCGAAAACAGTTGCTCCACTTCCAGCCACAGTATTCATAGAAAAGGTTGTAACCGAAGTAACACCATTAAAGATCTCATGAGTTGATAATCCATCATATGTCCTTCCGATATTATCGTTGTTTGCAGCAGTTAGAGGCATATAACCCCCTGTTAAAAGTCTCCCTGAAATTGTCCAAGTAGTTACATATCCAAATGCAAATGTAATTATCTTTCCACCTTGATCATGATAATCGGCAAGATTATCTCCTAGAAGCGTTTGATTTACAGGTCCAAAATTACCCATTGTGATTACTACGTCATAATCCACAAGAGTGGTTAACCGAGGAGTAAATCGGGTGTTATCAATCATATCGACTGATATTCCCGCAGTTAAGAGGTTAGTTTGAATTTCAGCATAACCATTCTCACCAGATTGAAGTATCAAGACATCAGACGCTAACATTAAATCGGCTGCAGCTGTTAGTAATATACTTCTATCAGTAGACATTGAACTCCAATACGAATTTACTGATAAGACATTTTGTCTAACTGCAACCAGAGGCACCCCATTGACATTATATGCAAGAACGTTAGCACCACTTGAGACATTAACGTACATAGTACTTGTGCTTAATGAATTAACATTTTTGAATAATTTGTGGGTTGAGGCTCCATCATAAATTGATCCAAGATTATCATTATTATCTGCTGTCAATGGCATATACCCACTTGTTCGCAACCGACCGGTGATTGACCATATGCTAACATAGGAATAAGCAAACATAATGAGCTTCCCACCTTCATCCACATAGTCTGCCAAAGCATCACCTGATGCTACAGGATCGGATGGTGGAATACCACCATGGGTAACAACTAAGCGATAGCCTCTGAGTAGCGAAGCTGATGGAGAGATCGAATAGTAGTCAAAAATGTCTGCTCGATATCCGGAACTAAGGAGTACTGTGCCAATAGAAGCAGCTTCTGAAGCTTCACTTGCATGTAGAACTAATACTCGTGTCCTTAATAGATAATCAACGCCATTTAGAACCATTGCGTCTTTATCAGTGCCTGAAGTTGAAGAATAAGGGGTATTAAATAACAGGTAACTTCCTTTTTCTGCTGCTAATGGGGTAGCCAAAATATCATTGTAATTTGCAATAACAGTAGCACCAGATGTTACTAGTACATTCATTGATAATCCAGTAATATCTGTCAATCCATTAAATACAAAATGGGTTGAAGCTCCGTCGAATGTCCTTCCAATATTGTCATTGCTTGCAGCAGTTAAAGGAAAGTATCCACCTGAAGCTAATCTTCCAGTATATGACCAAGTACCGACATATCCCCAAGAGAAAGTGATTAATTTCCCCCCTTGATCAAGATATTCTGCCAAAGAATCACCCATGGCAACAGCATCATTAGGTGGAAGACCACCCATTGTGACTATCAAATCGTAGTTTAACATCACCGATAACGTTACTAAATTATTGTATCCGTCAATGATATCAACTACATATCCGGACCCTTCTAGATTAGTCTCGAGTGTAAGAGATGCTGTTGGATCCTAAGATTCGATAATCAATATATCGCTTGCTAGTGAAGCAGTTGAAATTGATTCATCAGTTCCACTACCAGACGTGAATGGCGAATTTTGCATTCCAACCACAGAAGTTGGATTGGCAATAGGAAGCAGAAGTAACAGCACTACTGCTAAGATTAGTTTGTTCATTGTAAATAGCTTGTTCATATAAATTCAGCTTTGCTGTTCTTTATTACTCGAGGGATTTATAGGTATAAAAACCATCTTTATCCTCCACAAATTATACCTATCAAATATTCAAGTTCTAAGAATTGAATGTAATATTATGTGAGATTTGATTTTAACTAATTAAATTAGCTCAAATACTTTGCAAGATTGGTGGCATTTTGAATCGAGTTTCATTCAGTTAAAAAAATAAATTGTGAGGCTTTACACGTATGTTAGATAATAATTCAAAAAGTAAGGTATGATAGGGACAGACCTGTTGATCTGCTAATTGAATTTATTTTTATGATACTGCTGGACCTGACATGGAATTGATGTTAAATAGCGTTAAAGCTAGCGAGAACGCAAGCATCATGGCACCAGCGATCTTAGCTTCTCGTTTTGTGCTAAATTTACGCTGTGGTTCCCAATTGCTAACAGTCTTCCATATTGCCCAAGCTGAAGCAAATAAACCAATAGAAAGGAATAATGCCTGAATAGCGAAGATTAGTACAGGATCATTCAAAGCGAGTGGAGATTCAACTATATGCGAACCTTCTGCATCTTCACGTCCTTGAGGAAAATCATTAATGAAATTAAAGACTACCCAGATTACTGAAGAACCATTTCTAACGATGTGGTCTGAAATATCAGCAATCAATTTCATGAGTGGAATTGGGACTAATGGTGCAGCATACACATTAGCATAATGCTTCCATCCCTTGAATCCTTCATCAGGTTTAGCAACGTATGCTACCAGTACCATAGCGGAGATTACAATCACAAAGGCAAGAAATAATCCACCAATATACAATACAGTTTTTGCAAAGATACCTGAGAAGGTGACATTTAGACTAGTGTTGTCTTGGAACCACGCTGTAAGGAATTGTGTATTTTTAATTAACAATACTGGAGCGATTGATGAAACACCTAGCAATGCAATAACATTGAAGCTCTCGTCCCATGAAAATGCTTTGTTTGCCCATAAATCTTTGAGTGGTGGTCTAACACCCCATCTCATTGTGTTATTAGGACAAGATTTCAAACATTCTGAACAGAGGATACAATACTTGTTGGTATCATTGCCACCAGGGTAGAGGAACATTGGGCAGCCATAGCCACCACCGTCGTCTTCACGGCCCTTAAGGCACCATTTGCCTCTACATTGACGGCAAACCTGTGATGACTTAGATCTCATTTCGAAACCTGCGAACAAACCTTGTAAACCAATAAATCCATTGATTGGACACATATACCTACAGAATGATCGTCTTTCAAATACTAAACCGACTCCAACATCTAAAACAACTAGTACGACGATAAAGTAACCTGTCAATACTGGACTGTTTCCGAATCCGAATACATTATCCATCCAGAGGAAGAAAATGAAGAAAGCGTTGACAAGCCAAATACCTTTCAGGTTTTTCGGCCAAGTGAAATTTAGCGAAAATCGCTTCTGACCAGTTTCCCATAGAGAAAACCTATGTGCCCATTCTCCCATAGCTCCAAACGGACAAATAACGCACCAGAGCCTAGAAAGACCCGCGATCATCAAAAGAAGGAAAGCCCACCAAACGATCCATGTCAAAACAGTAGCTAGGGAAACCGAAGCGTCGTTGGTTCCAAAGAAACCGGACAATGCTGCCATAACAAAGATAAGGAAATTGGGGACAATGAGGAAGAATTGGAATGGACGACTTCTCATTAAGGGACGGAATGTTTTTCCGAAAAATCCTAAATCTTGAAGATTATTGGCTTTCGGATTATCCCATACCTCTCTGGGGGGTCCAGAAATTTTAGCAATTTGAGCTGGGGTCCACATTTCAAGTTCTACATTATCGCGAATTGTTGGTCCAACTTTTGGAACATCTTTAGTACTCATTTCTAATCACATCAAAACAAATTGAAACCTTAAATGGTTTTCAATTTAACTTAATCTAATCCCATCTCGCTAAAACTAGTTTATTAATTGTTTTATCAGTGGGCTTGATTGATTGAAAAATTATCATTCTTGTATTATGATAATTTATTTGCAACTTTGTTGTTTGATCGCTGAATTATGATGATATACTATACTTTTATGTAAAATATTTCATCAATAATTGGTACAAAATAATTATCACATCTTGTCTTATTCACACGAAATCATAGCCTAAATCACTGAAAAATTAGCAAGTTAGTGATTAAAATGTCGATACAATTTTCAATTATATACATTATATTTGAGTCGTGGTTGAAAAATTGAAAGACCAATGTCCATTCTGTGATTACAAAATAATCACTTATGATGAATTTGTTAAACATGCTGAATCCAATCATGAAGATGATTATTTAACCCTCTTACATTATGAAGAATCAGGTACTATCGAAGTTATTCAAGTTGATGAGATTATTGCAATTGAGAAATCTGAATGAAATTAATAGGTATGACTCTCGAAAGATTTTTGTTTAATTGTAAATTCGCAAAGTTGTGAGAAAGGAGCAACATTATGTAATTTTTACTATACTCTTGTTGAGCCTTTTACCATTTTCAGGTTTTTCGCACCAGACAAATTCTCCAAACCAAACTGAGTTACAAATTCTTGTCGTTTTTGCACCTTCTGAACAATCGACTGATAGAAAACCTGTATTCGATCGAGACGCAATTAATACTAAATTTAATGACGCAATAGACAATCTTGAGATTGCTTTTTCAGATCAAGTCAATTTTACTTTGAAATTTCCGGAAACTTTGAATGAGGGACATGACATCTTAATCGAAAATGGAAATTCAAGTTATGATCTTCTTGTGGGAATTTCAAATGGATTTAATTATTTCGGCTGGGGTTATGATGCCGCATTTGTCACTATTGCGGGGCAAAATCCTGAGCAGTCGGTCTTGTTAATCGGTGGACAAATTGGCATACTTCAGGGTCTTAGTCGATCAATAAGTTACCTTGAACATGAAGGTTCTTTCCTTGTTGGTGCATTGGCTGCATTGGTATCGAAAACTGGAAAATTGGGTTTCTTTGGGAGTGATAAATCAGATCAGGTTGAAAAATATAGATATGGATTTTATCAGGGTGCAAATTTTGTTGGGGATCTAATTGAGGTTCAATTTCAATTTAACGATTCAACGCTTGATTATTCTGATCCTTATGATAGAACAACAGAATTCATACAAAATGGATTTGACGTAATTTATGGAGTTGCAGGTTCAAGTAACCATGAGATATTCCAAGCTGTGAAAGACTATAATGATACTAGAACATCAGAAGACAGCTTAGTCTATGCAATTGGATCTGATTTTGATCAAGATTTTCTAAAACCAGGTTTGATATTAACTTCGATGATCAAAAATTATGAAATCGCATTAACAACCGAAATTACTAATTTTATTAATGGGGACTGGGTCAGGGGAGAGGAAATTTATGGAGTGGCAGGAGGACATTTAGGAATTACAGAAATGATATTCACGCAGGCCGAAAAGCTCAGAGAAGAGGATAGATTCAATGGTCAAACGCGAGAAGAGCTTTTATTATTTCTGAAAAAATCGATCAGCAATGGAGAAATTATAGTCGCCCCCTTCGATGAAGATGCTGAGGTAAATATTGATGGAGAAAATCCTTTTGTTGAAGCTGACAAATCATTAATTGTTGAAGCTGATAAATCATTAATTTTTGAAGGAAACCAATTTCTAGTTGGATCAATAGTATTCGCTTTAACTGCAGCAATTGCATTGTTTGTTTTGAGAGAACAAATTTCAAGACTTATACGTAAATCAGATAAATCAAAAGCCATTGACTATTTGGACAAAGCAAAGAAAATAGCTGAAGAGCCTGATGAATAAGTTACTTTTTGAAATACTAAACTTCAATATCCGAGATCTAAATATACCTGGTTAATAGGGGTTTTTCCTTCATAAATCAATTGAATATTTTGAAGTATATCCTGAGCAAATATTTCCACCCGATCCCTAACTTTGAATGCACTATGAGGGGTCATGACAATATTATCTAACTCCTCAAATGGATAATTTTGTTGGATTTTTATCTCACCTGATTTTGGATAATTGTACCAAACGTCAATCCCTGCAGCTCCAATACGTTTTTCCTTGAGTGCCAAATACAGTGATTCTTCATCTACTATTTCACCACGAGCGATATTTACAAGAACCACATCCTCCTTCATCCAACTAATTTGCTCTTTCCCGATTAGTCCATTTGTTTCATCAGTTTGAGGTACTGCAATCAATATAAAATCAGATTCGCGAATTACATGTTCTAGATCTCCTATACCACCAACGAAATCACAGAATTCGTCTTTTTCTCCTGGGGTTCTTTTAATTGCAAGGATTTCCATGTTAAATCCATGTTTTAACATTTTAGCCACTTTCTTTCCAATTGCCCCATATCCGATAATTCCAAATTTTTTACCGGTTATCCACATGGAATTTGTTTCATTACCCCTTGTTGACCAATCTCCTTTCCTCATTGTAGAATCTCTGTGGGGCAGAAGTTTCGCAGCTGCAAATAGGAGGGCCACTGCATGTTCAGCAATAGCTAGTGAATTTGAGTGTGAATTTGACACCGTAATTTCAGGTCTATTTTCGAGTAATTTTGCATCAAGTGAATTAAAGCCAGTCCATGGTATTTGTAAGTGTTTCAATTTACTTGCTTTTGTCAGGAACTCCTCTGTGACTGAATAACCGACAAAAATATCAGTTTCAGGGGCATGCTCTAATAGTTTTGAAGTATCCCCCTTACTGGGAAAAATAAGCTCAATATCTTCGGGCAGATTAGTGCGATAAAATGCTTTATACTGATCTGTAATCAAACCTTGGTACTGAAAGAGGACTTTCATACATAACTGATCATTTTCTCAGAATTTAATGATTACTTTCTAACCTATGTGTTTTGTAAATTCTCAAGCAATGTTACGATCGATGAAAATGAACCATACGCCATAGTCCATCTTCTTTGTGCCAAATTCTTGTTTCGTTGACATGATTCATTACTGCTTCTCCATCTGTTTTCTTGAGAATAACCATGCTATAGGCAGTGTAGCCTACATCATCATAAACCCTAATAGTTGGACGAATTAGTTCAAGATGATAGGGGTCTGAAGTCTCAAAATTGGTCATGAAAAATTCATGAAAAGGAAGACCATCAACCAGATATCCCTGACTTTCGGGTTCAAAACAGGTTAATTCTTCACTGACGTGTTTTTTGTAAAATTCGTTATCTCCTTTTCTTATGGAGTGGAGTAATTGTAATAATGTATCGTGTAATTGTTGTTCAGCACTCATTGAATTCTTATTTTGAAACTACTTTAGAAAGTTCCAATACAGGAAAGAGAGATATGCAGAATATTAAGAATTACTAGGTGCAATTCGGCCAATCCAATTCCTAATTTAATATCTAAGATGTAAGGATACCTGATTAATAGTATCATTGCCTTCTTAGATAAGAAAGACCAATTTGAAAAAATATCTGACCACTTGGTCATTTTTCACTGACCGATGGGTCATGTTTATAAATGACCGATGGGTCATATTCATTATCATAAACTTGGTGAGTATATGAGTAAAAATATTAACGATGAGGATTTGAAAATTCCTACAAAAGAAAAGATTCTACTTGCAGCAAGTGAATTGTTTCTTAAAAAAGATTTCAAAACCGTCTCAACACAAGAAATTGCAAAAGCTGCAGGTGTAGCAAAGGGAACAGTATTCCTTCATTATACTAACAAGCATTTACTAGCTCTTACTGTGTTGGAAGCAGTTATGCAAAAAATGACTTCAGAATTTTATGAAATGATAGCAAATATGGCACCAGAAGAAATTATTATTTCAATGATCAATTATACTATGGACATTGTTGAATCTTCTGCTGGATTTAATCAACTTCTAATTCAAGTATTAGCTGACATAGATTCTCTTTCTAAAAACCCTCAAAACGACGGAGAAAGGCTGATACAACAGGAAGTTATGAAAATCGAAGCTCTCTTAATTGGCTATATAGCAGAATTTGCTGATATATTTGAACAAATGGGGTTTGAAAATCCCCAAGCCCATTCTCGTATTTTCATTGGTATGCTTGATGGATTAGGTTTGCAAATTTCACTCAATCCAAAGCCTGATAAGAAATTAATGAAAGAACTCACCGAGTCTATGATTAAACTATTTACACAAAGGTGATATCATGGAACCGCTAATAAAAACAATAGACATACATCGCGAATTTCAAGTTGGAGAAATTATCGTGAAAGCCCTTCGAGGGGTAAATTTAGAGATCATGACAGGAGAATTTGTCATCATACTCGGAGCTTCTGGCTCTGGTAAAACAACACTGCTTAATCAAATAGGAGGGATAGACCAGCCATCTCAGGGTAACGTAGTTATTGATGGACATGATGTTTCTAATTTTAATGATAAACAAATGACTGAACATAGACGGACCAGAATTGGCTGGATATTTCAATTTCATAATCTAATACCATCATTAACTGCAGTTGAAAATGTTCAACTCGCTCTTGAAATGATGGGGATAACAGAAAATCAGAGAAAACGATCCGAAGAAGCTCTTATTGCAGTAGGTTTAGCTGAAGAAATAGACAGATTTCCTGCTCAGCTTTCAGGAGGTCAACAACAGCGAGTGGCTGTTGCCAGAGCCTTGGTAAAAAAACCACAAATAATAGTAGCGGATGAACCTACAGGCAATTTAGATAAGAAATCTGGAAAAAACATAGTTGATTTAATGGTTAAGCTTTGTAAGGAAGAAGGAATTACCTTTTGTGTAGTTACACACGATCCAACATTATCATCAGTTGCAGATAGATTACTTATTATGGAAGACGGCAAACTTTACGAGACAAAAGAGAAGTATGCTGAATTCGGGATTACGAGGTGATATAAATGGGCATCTTATCCAAAAAACTCTATAGAGATTTAAGGTACAATAAAGGTAGATCTTTATCTATAATCCTCATTGTAGCCCTTGCTACCGGCCTTTATGGTGGTTTGAATTTGGCTTACGTTAACATTCAAGATACATTCGAGTCAAATGAAGAAAAAACACATATCGAATCTGTTCGATATTTATTAGAAAATTTTACTGATCCAAATTTAATTGATTTGGATAGTATTTCAGGGATTGATTACTGGGATTATCGACTTGCTGAGGTTACTAGTCTTCAGCTCCCCAATGATGACGGCATATTCACAGCTGCTATTTTTGGTGTACCTGGAGATAGGCAACCAAAGGTGAATAATTTCATAATTAATGATGGAGAGTACTTTCAATCTAATGTTTCAGAGAGCATTCTACTCTCAGAGACATTTATGAAAGCAAATGACCTTGAATTAAATGATAAAGTGATTCTACCAGCAATTGGAAAAGAGTTAACAATCGGAGCGAAAATTTTTAGTCCTGAGTACGTGTATAATGTTAATCCTAGTAGTGGATTACCTGATATTACAGGATTAGCTGCTGGTTGGATAACCTTAGAAAATGCTCAAAATATATTTAATAGACCAGGTCAGGTGAATGAGGTCCTAGTTCGATTTTCTTCAGATGTGCAAGAAAATAAGGTTGAAAGAGATATAGCAATAAATGCAGTTAAGACTGAATTAGAGAAACTTCAGACCCTTGTCAGTTACGTTGAACTTAATGAAGAGGCGGAACAACAGATGAAAGACGCAGATGTTGGAGCTTTGGATGAAATGGCTCGAGTATTTGGAATGGTAATCCTTCTCCTTGCTTTGTTTGCGATATATGACAATATTTCAAAATTAATTGCATCTCAACGAAATTATATCGGGACTATGAGAGCATTAGGTGGAAGTAAGAGAACGGTTGCGACCCATTACACATTGATGGGTACTTTTCTTGGAGCTATGGGGGTTCTTCTTGGAATCCCTTTGGGTTGGGGATTATCCAATATCATGACAATAGAATATGCTCATTTGTTGGGAATACCTACACCATCAACAACCTTCTTGCCTTCAGCATTTTATGAAGCAGTTTTGATAATATTAGGAATGAGTTTTGGTATATCCCTACTTAGTTCTATAGGATCCACCCGAATAGAACCGAGAGAAGCTATGTCTTCTTCCTTCATTAATATCTTGTTTAATTCAAAGCCTTGGCTTGAAAGACTCTTTACCAAGGTACCAGGTTTGAACACTCCTTCTTCAACCATTCCAATTAGAGGTTTGTTTAGACACAAGAAAAAGACGGCTATTACAATATTCACTTACTCAGTTTCCCTGCTTCTAATAATTGCAGCATTTGGATTTATGAATTCGTTTACAGATGCAATTGACTCAAATTATAATGAGAATGAAAAATACGATTTACAAGTATATTTTGCCCCAGGTAGTTCTGTGACTCCTGTTGAGTTAAATGCCGCAATAGGTAGCATAACAGGAGTTGATTTGTTTGAAGGATTTGTCTTCACGCAAATCGATCTGTCGAAAAATGAGATTAGCAAAAATGTTGCTTTGTATGGATTTGATCCAAATTCCCAATTGCGAAGCATCGGGATGGAAAAAGGTAGTTTCGATGGTCTAGTATTAGGAACTGCACTTTCGAACCACTTAAATGCACAATATGGCCAAAGTGTAGAAGTTTTCGGTGAATCCACAATTATCTCAGGTATATCCTCGGAAATCATCTCTGAAAGCGCGTTTATGCCAATCACACAGATGCAAACGATGTTTAATCTAGAACAAAATGTAACTGGAGCTCTTTTGACAGTGGAAAAGGGAGTTGAAGAAAATGATGTGAAAAATGCAATACTACAATCAGGCTTACCTGTAGGATTAATAATCTCAACAGATGACGTCATAGAATCATTGTTTACATTGATCCAAGGTTTGATGGCCTTTATTGGAGTCTTTATTTTTATCGGATTTATTACTGTCGCATTATTCAGTTTCAACACTGTTGTTCTGGATGTAATGACTCGAGAGACCGAATTCATAAACATCCGTTCACTTGGAGGAGGCAAGCGGAAAATCACCAAAGTAATAACACTGCAAGGACTACTAATTTCCATTGTCGGAGGGATACTTTCTATTCCGCTGGGCTACTATGTTACTGATTGGATCATTAAGAGTATGGTGGGCGATTTAATGACCCTTCCCACGATAATTTATCCAGAGAGTTATGCTATAGGTATAGTTTCGGCATTCGTCGCCTCTCTATTTGGAATCTGGGCTGCTGTAAGGCATGTTATGAAGATTGATATGGTTGATGCTTTGCGAACAAGAGTAAGTAATTAAATAAAATAAATAATATTAGCAAAAAGTAAATACCTTATAAAAAATGCTGAAACTCTAAAATTTATACGAATTAAAATAAATTCAATAACTTCAAATTGAATGTTACTTATAAGTAATAATAAAATAGGAGTAGAACAAATCATGATCAGATGAGATTATTTTCTCCTAAATTACTTATTTTTGTTTTATTATTATCATCATATACTGTTTTTGCTCAAAATGAAGGCCCAAATCGCATAATTGGGGTGAATGAAGGACAGACTTATGATTATGTAATCACCAATAAATTTGGTCTAGAAGGAACATTATTCAGTGATGGATTCAATAATATGACCTTGGAAGAAGGTGATACTTTCAAAATGACGATAATCGATAGTAATCCAAGTATTGGTGAAACTATTGAATTACAACTATCGAATTCGGAAGTGAATGTATCATATACTAATGAACTTGCCTTTTTCGATTTTGTTATTTACAAAGATTGGGAATTTTGGAGTACACTCCTTACAACTTTGAGTTTTGATTATTATCTAGATGATGATCTTTTCTCTTTTGCTTATAGCTTAGAGGATACTGATAATGGAGTATTTGTGTATTTGGAATATTCGTATGATGTTATTTTGGGAATAAATACACATCAATTAGTCTATGTTGCACCAATCAATGATCCTCAGAACGCTATAAGTTTCATTCAAATTGATCTGGGAACAACTGCAATGCCAAGACCAGACCTTGAGAATATAGGGTTTAGGGCAGGAGAATTCTATCAATATGAAGTATTACAAGTTAGTGGCTTTGACGATAATTCAGTAATTGAGGGACTGAATGGTGGAATTAGCTTTGAAAATGGAGATAAATTTCTCGTCTCGCCTCTAGGAGATTCACCAGGGGGGACCGATTCTGTATTAACTTCAATTCAATCAGCAAATAATGGTATTATTTATCAAAATCGACTCGATTTCCTAAATTCAATTAATTCACCTGCATTCTTTATATATCATGATTGGGACTATATTGAAACATTAGTGGATAGGTTCATCGATGATAGAGAAGAAGGTGTATCAATCACCTATGAATTTACTGCAGAGGAATTTATTTATGAGGAAGTTAATACTCAGTCAATTGGATATTCACTAGAATTGATATATGATCTGAATTCCGGTGTTCTCACATTTGAATCATATATCCAAGAAAATACGATCCTTAATACTGTAAAGATTATCGAATTCACTCTGCGAGATAAAATAGAAATCGATAAAACCACTTTAAATTTTGATATAAAGGGTGAATATGAATATGAATTAACAACTTATGATCCAGTATCTAATGCTGATCCCTTATTCCAAACCCAAGATGACTCACTTTTTGTTTTTGAAGGAGATAAATTCACAATTACACCTCAGACTGGTCCAGATAATGATAATCTAGTACCAGTCAGAATTTGGAGTGATGATGAGAGCCTAATAATTTTCAATCAATTAGATGGATTGGGTTCATTCTTTATTTACGCAGATTGGGATTATTGGACTACGGTAATTGAATTATTGCAGGAATTTTCAGTGGAAGGTTTGGAAATCACTTTCGTAAATAATGATGACACCTTCACAGTCCATCGTGTAATTGATATTACGGGTTTTCAGTCAAATGAATTAATGATCTATGATAAAGACACAGGGGTCTTGCTAGAATACTCATTTTCTGCATCTGGGATCGACGGAAATGGAGATCCAGCTTCTTTCATTATAGAATTTGAACTAACAGGTAGTCCAGATGGAGGGTCAAACAAAGATGATAGTCCAGGTTTCCTTCTACCTCTCGGAGTATTAACATTATTTATCACAGTGATTACACGACGTAAATTCAGAAAATAGCTATAACTCAAATACTTTAACAAATGAATTATCCATTCATAATTTAGCTTTGAAATTTCTAATCAATGTGATTACTACATCAGATATAGAGACAGATCCAACTCCTCTACTGGTGGCATCTGTTGCTCGGAGATATTTAATTTTGTAATCTGCTAAACGTTGATGAATATCAAGTGTAACTACAATTGTTTTAGGTCCTTTCTTCGGTGCTTTCGATTCACCTTTCAACGCCATTTGCTCAGATATGTCTGGTGGTGATTCCAAACCTTCAAGGAGTAATTTGAAAACCTCAGAATAGTTTCTAACTTTCTCATCAAACTTGATATTTCTTAATTCATGCCAAGCATCATGTGCAAGACGTATATTTTTTGTTGGTTCATTTATTGACATGTTTTACTTATGTTTGTATGTTTTTATGTTATTATATATCCTTGTATTCTTGGTTATTATTGTGTATAAACATCGTTTTGGGCTATTAAACTAATACCGCTATTTACTTATT
Source organism: Candidatus Heimdallarchaeota archaeon (assembly GCA_021399405.1). Next base: position 23,488 of record JAAFKL010000261.1, read on the forward strand.
TGCGAGAATCATTATATTGGATCCCAGCCACTGAACCCGATAGTCTCGATATCAACTAGGCGTAGTTGCCCAAATCAAACAGGTGTATCAATAAAGTTTTTTTAAATATACTTTAGACAAGAATCAGCAAAATGGAAAACCAAGATATTGTCCTGTCAATTTTGAAGAAAATTGATCGGGAAAATGTACTTGAAGATATACTCGAATCTACCCTTACAAAATTTGAAAATGGTATTTTGATTTCAATTGATTTGGGTTCTCTCGAGATCGAGAATGTGCCAGGGGATTTGTTTGTTGAAGCAGCAGCACTAAAAGAGATATATCTGATAAATAATTTGTTAATTGAATTACCAGTAAATTTATTTCATTCTCTCCAGGATTTGGTTAAATTAGATCTTTCTGATAATAAATTAGAAAAATTACCCGACCAGATATTCAAAAATAATCAGCAATTGGAAGTACTAGATTTGGAAGGTAACAAGCTACAAGAGTTGTTAAATGAAATTGGTACATTAGTAAATTTGAGAGAATTAGATTTATCTTCTAATAAATTCACTAGTTTTCGTGGGGATATATTTAGTAAATTGATTCATTTGGAATTACTTGATATTGATGACAATGAAATTTCAGACCTTTCTGTTGATATTTTCAAGAATTTAACTAGCCTAACTGTATTAAACGTACATAATAATAAATTAGAAATAATTGATAATAAAATATTTGATGGTCTAAGCAACCTTGAAATCCTATCATTATCCAAAAATCGATTATCTGTATTATCTGACCTAAATTTTCAGAGTTTAACAAAATTAACTTACCTAGGGATTGGAGGTAATAACTTGTCAAATTTACCAACCGATGTATTTGATAAATTGACTAATTTAGAAACATTATCTCTTTCGTACAATAAAATAGAAAATTTAGAAAATGGTATTTTCAATAATTTACCTAAACTTAATAGGATAGATTTGGTCGAAAATAAGCTTACTAATATTCCTCCGTCTGTTAAAAATTTATCAAGATTGACAGTTTTAAACTTAAGCGGGAATCCTTTACCCGTACCGCTTGCTAAAAATTTCGAATCACTTGAAGAAGTAAAATCAGCTTATGATCACATTAGTTAGGTATTACAATTATCGCTTCAATTTCCACTCTAGCACCCACAGCCAAATTTGAGACCTCAACAGTGCTTCTGGCTGGTGGATCATTAGGAAAGAACTTTGCATATGTAGCATTAACTTCCTTGAAATCCTTGATATCAGTGACGAAAATTGTAGTTTTGAGAATATTTTCTAATGATGTTCCAGCAGCTTGTGCTACCGCTTGCAAATTGATCATTATTTGTTTGACCTCTTCTTCTATGGATGATTGACGGAGGTCTTTTTCTACTGTTGCCATCAGAAGCTAAAATAATTATCAAAATCTACCATAGACTATGATATTGACAAATACAATGTTCCCCATCAATAACGTATGTTCATAAGTATTGGTCACGTGGCAAAATTAGCAGGAGTATCGAAATCTACACTCAGAACGTGGGAAAAAGCAGATTATCTGATATCAGACTACAGAACCAGAGGGAATCATAGAAGATATGGATTCAATAAAACCCTTAGATTCCTTTGAATCAACAAAGAAAGATCTGAGAAAAAGACAATTATCTGTGCCAGAGTCAGTGCTAGTAAACAAAAAGAAGATTTGAATAGACAAATCATTAGTTTAAAACAATACGCTTGTAAGAAAGGATGGAAAATTACAGGAATCTACAAGGATATTGCATCGGGGTTGAGTGATGGAAGGAGAAATTTATTGAGAATGATTTCTGATCTACCCACAAAATTACCTAATTTCATCATTTGTACTTACAAGGATAGAGTGGCGCGCATTGGAACAAAATTATTAGAGCAATTCTGTTCAATTTATGATATACAGCTAGTAGAAACGCAAATTAAAGAGATTTCTGAGGAAGAAAAGCTAGCACATTCAATCATTGCTATTCTCACCTCTTTTTCAGGTAAATTGTACAGATCCAGAAGGGGAAGAATCAAAGAGATTCTAGTGTGTACATGACTTTAAATATGATTCCAGTAAAATAAAAATATAATGGTGATGCGAACTTACACAACAGGTCTATCTCTCAGGCATTTTCCACAAATTGAGAGAGGATCTGTTAAAAAGAAGTTAGCAGCCATAGTCCAGCAACTTAGCGATGAGAATACAAAACATTGTCAGAAACATGCACTTGAGGTTATTAACCATCTTATTGATCTAAATATCGATAATCATTGCATCATGGACCCACTACCTAAGGTAAATGGTGGTAAAGGTAAGTATGGTGTCAATGAGTTGATGAAGAAGATTGACAATGCCAAAAATCATCTTCACAGTGGATATCATCAGTTATTGACCTCTTGCAAGGGATATATTGATAGGATAAACAAAGTCAGAGATATATTTGAGTTCATGAATGATAATCCTAGAGAATTTATTTCATGGATACTCTGGCAGAGATCTACCTATGTTAACAGAATATTTGCCAAAAAATGGAATGTGAAGTTCTGGTATGTGGATAATCTGATGCGAGGTGTTCACAATAGCTATTTTGGTAATACACTACCTTGTTTTGTAAGAGATCTTTCTGAAAAGGAGTTTATCGATGCAATTGACTTGATTCTCTCGGAATTTGGAGTTGATTTGACGGATAGACAAAAGACGTTTGTCAATAAATTACATAAATTGAACAAATTGAAAAAACTCAAGACAAAGGATATCGATTTGACATTCATTCCCACGGGTTGGAAACATCTGAAGATGTGGGTTGATAATCTAGATTTTCATCGTAGCTGGATGCCGGTATTCCGTACTATACTTTCGCAAGTCTACCTCTTGGATTACAAGGGGATGATTAGTAAAATAAAAACTGCAAAGGTAACTGAGTTATTGAGAATACCATTCCAACAAAATAAAAATATTAAAAGTAAATTATCATATCAAATGGTCTCCGGACCCAAATACGTTGTTAGGAGAGAGAATAATACTAAATCTCTTGATCTTATGAGAAAACATGGCTATTTTGTTCTACAATTCAAATTTTTGGAAGATAAATGGAAAGATGCCATTGCTGT
>JAAFKL010000005.1 GCA_021399405.1 Candidatus Heimdallarchaeota archaeon
AGTGTAAGATTTCGCATTAAAGTAAACCGAAAGTAACAGCCTTTTAATAAATTACGTAAAAAATCATTCATGAAACAATATGCGGTCTTAGGACTTGGGATGATGGGAGAAGCCATATTATATGATGTACTAACAAATGACTCAGAATCCAAAGTATATGGATTTGAGCTAAGAGATGTGAGAAGAAGAGAATTAGAGGAAAAATATCGTCAGTTTGGAGACAGGATCAGCCTTCATTCCCTAAACCTAGATCTCAAGATAGATTTTTTACACACTGATCTTTTCAAGATTTTATCCGATCAAGGAATTGATGTAGTTTTTGGTGCGATTGATTACAAATATAACGGCTATTTAACCAGAATGTGTATAGAGACAGGATCACATTTCCTTGATCTCGGGGGCAATCCGGAGGTGGTAACATATCAGAGAACTCTTGATGATGAAGCTCGAAGTGGGGATGTTACAATAGTACCTGATTGTGGACTTGCTCCAGGTATGGCCAATATATTGGCTGCATCTATCATGGGAGAATTTGATTCCCTTGATACTTGTATAATTAGAGTAGGAGGATTACCTCTGGAGCCTAAAACAATACTAAATTATCAACAGGTTTTTTCGATAAGGGGATTAACTAATGAGTACCTTGAGGATGCAGAGGTGATACGCCAAGGAAAATACGAAAAGGTAGAATCCTTAACTGAGCTTGAGGAATTGGATTTTGAACTATTTGATGAATTACCCACTTTGGAAGCCTTTCAAACTGCAGGGGGTACATCATCCCTACCATTGATTTTTAGAGGAAAAATCAATTCACTAGATTACAAGACCATCAGATACAAGGGGCATTGCCAATTTATCAGATTTCTCAAAGAATTCCAATTATTAAGCTCGGAAAGTTATCAAGGAACAAAAATAAATCCAAGAGAAGTTGTAGAGACCTACCTTGAGAAGAACTTACCAAGAGGGCACCCAGATCTAGTACTAGTGAAAATAGTAGTAACCGGTATCAAAAAAGAGAGAAATGTTAGAGTTGTACTCGAAATTCAAGATAAATATGACCCAGCAACAGGATTTTCATCCATGGCTCGAACAACAGCATATCCCATCGCAATAATAGGAATGATGATTGCCCATTCTATAATAAATAAAAGGGGAGTAATTGCTGGTGAAAGCCATGTTCCATATGCTTTATTCAAAGAGGAGCTAAACAAGAGAAATATTATTCTGAAAATTATTGAGAAAAAAATATAAGTGCTGCTGGAATCTCATTAATACAATTTTTTTTTCTAAAAGTAATGCAATGGCGTAAGAAAATTAAATTAAGAGAAAAATTAGTCATATATGTGGTATTAGTAAAAGACCCGGATTCAATCCCTGAGGATTTTCTAAATTTTGAAGAAACATTTCAGGACATTAATTCTCCGGGATTATACATTGCAAGAGGTGAGGACGATTTAAAGAGTAAAGCGATAATTTTGGACGGTCACTCCACATTACTAATTTACTCTTCTGATTCCAAAGATATATCCTGGGAACCATTCAGAGAACAAGGATCCTATGCCTACACACCCGACAATATCGGAGATGGAGCCATACTTATTCCTCATCATTTCTATTTTGAATTCCCGATTGAACTTAGTGATAAATTAATTAAGGTAGAAGGAAATTTTGGAGGATCTGGAATAAATGCTATCGTTATGCCAATGAATGGGGTGAAACCGGAAGATTTTATTCAGGTTTTGAAAGATAGACTAAACTCAGCCTTCTCCTCTGTATTGCAGCCAATAGGCAAGAACCTCACTACAATTGAAGGGTCAGGTCTTGCTATACCAGAGAATTTAAAGAAGGATATCAGTTTTAAATTGGCCTTGCTCGGGATCTCCTTGGAGACAATAAAAGTTATTTCCGCAGAGTTGCTACCTGCTGAGTTAACAGAAGATGAAATAGTTCAAAAGATCTATGATGAACCATCAGCTGAGATGATCAGCAAAAAAGAGACCATTTTGGAACCAATGAAGGGTAAAAAGAAAGTAAGTGCGAAATTAAAGAAGGGAAGGAAAAAGATGGAAACCCCTGAACCACCCCCACCAGTTGAGAAACCCAGTCGATCTGCACCTGTTCCAGTCACAGGTGTTCCAACTGCAAAAGCAGATATTCCTTCGGCAAAAGCTAGTATTCCATC
>JAAFKL010000262.1 GCA_021399405.1 Candidatus Heimdallarchaeota archaeon
CCATTTTAGATTATTAGTTTGACGTCTTTATACCTCGAAGAATAAAACTAACAATCAACAGAAAGGCAACGTTCTTTCACCCTATGGTTGGTAATATGAGGTAGTACAAAAATGGAAAGTAGACGTAAAGAAATACTTGAAAAGTTAATTAGTAAGGAAATTACTACAGAACAAGCAAATGAACAACTCAAAGAGCTAGAAAGAGACTTTCGATATATGAATGTTAATTCTGGGTTTCTATCTGGAAATATGTTGACAGCCACAGTTGAAAGAATCCAACCTTTCATAACAGAAGGCTTGTATGAGAAACTTAGTAATCTTTCTGAAATAAGTCAGCAGGAATTAAAAGAGTTGATCAAAGAAAATGTTAATCCTCAATATTTGGAGGATTTAGCGAATCTGGGATATGAAAATATTGATCCATCAATCCAGGTGAAGCTCGTACTTCATGCGGTTGATACTGAATACATATCAGAGTTACATGAACTTGGATATCAAGATCTATTGCTAACAAATATAATTAAAATGACGATCCACAAAGTGGAAACAAATTATATCAGAGGTTTGAATGAATTAAATTATTCTGAAATTGGATATAATCAGCTTGTAAAGATGAGGATCCATTCATTATCCCTAAACTATGTTTCAGAAATGCAAGCAATCGCAACAAAAATAAGAGAGGAGAGACCTTCATTACCCTTCCTAGTGAAATTGAGAATGCATGATGTTGAGCCATTATTTATTGAATCGATGTTAGATCAAGAAAATTTTGATTTTGGTGATTTTACATTGAAATCAGCTATGGATTTCAAAATTCATAATATCTCTCAGGATTTCGTTTTAGGATTGGTGGAGGCGGGATTGATTGGATTAAGCCCGAATCAGGTCAGAAAAGCAGCAATACACGATGTGACACTTGAATTTGTATCTAGTATTCAGGCCTGTGGACTTGCAGATTTAACAATCAACAACTTAATTGAGTTCCGAATTCACGATGTTGATGCCAAATTTATCTCTGGCCTTCAATCACTTGGTTATACTGATTTAAGCAAGAGAAGTTTAGTTCAAATGAGAATACATGACGTAAGTGCTGATTTTATTGATGCAATTATTAGACGGGGATACCCCAATATTGAATTAAATACAATTAAAAAATTCAAAATACATAATGTAACTCCTGATTTCATCACAGAGGTGAAAGAATTAGGTTATTCTGAAGTTAATCCTGATCAATTGATAAGAATGCAAATACATGATGTAGATGCTGAATTCATTGAAAAATTAGTTGAGAAAGATATTGAAGATCTATCGATAGATAAAATAATCAAAATTAGAATACAAGATATTTTTTAATTATCAATAATCAAGTTCTAAATACAAATTGTTACACTACAACAATGTAGATCTAATTTAATTATTGAAATAACATTATCGAATTTCAACAGATTTTACTCTTTTAATTTTTCCAAAAAACGCTCTTCATTAACAATGAATCGGATATGGGTCCCTTTTCCAATTACTCTATCCTTATGCTTAACCTCTACGTCGAAGATTATTTTCCGTTTATCTATCCCTGCAATAACTGAGATTACCTGAACGGTATTACCTTCTAGAACTGCATCTAAATGGTCCACACAAACACGAGTACCAACTGAAGTATAACCTTGAGGAATATGATCGTGTGCTAACATACCTGAAGCAATTTCCATAAATAATATCATTGAAGGTGTTGCAAGAACAGAGATACTTCCTGATCCGATATGAGCTGCAGTATATTCTTTTGTAACTTCGAAATCTAATGATTTCATGGCGTTTAGGGGTAAATTAATTTCGGTCATATTTTGACCTGTAGAAATATATATTTAGTTTCTCTTCCTTATATTATTCTAAAATCATCTGCTAAATGAAGGATTTTGTATTTTCTCCCATATAGAAAATATTGGCTGATTTTTAATTGTAGATAGATATGAATTTTGAAGGATTTAATCCGACTAGTTTTTAAAATTAACAGATGATCGATAGTTGTGACGAAGAAAAGGAAGAGAAGTGGTCACAGGCTTGAAAAAAAAAGGTCACCGAATAAGAAAAAAAGATCTCAACGTAGTTTTGTTATGATAGTTTTTCTTTTAATAATTTCCTCGGTTCCGATTTTTATTCTAACTTCATAATACGGATTGTTATTGAATTATTTTACTTCCACAACGATTACATTTGTCAACTGATTCTGGAAGAATGATGCCACAATATACGCAAAATTCTAAATTATCAATTCCATTTTGTGAATTTCTTTTGGGATAAAACTGATAATCTTGAAAAAGCTTTAATCTGAACCACAAGATCAGTTTATGTTTGATTCCAGAATACATACCCTTTGAATTGATTAATTTAATAGGAAATACTGTATCAATCATACTAAGATCTTCTGGATATAGAGAAACCAAATTTAGTTTGTAATAATTGTAAATCATTATTTTTTCTTGTTTTCTTCTCGAATACTTCTTTTTGATCTCTGAGGTTGAATTTTCTAGTCCCCAGTACTCAACATATACATTTTCAAAAGGTAAGAAAAAATCATATTTGATTTTTTGTTTTCGTTTACCAATTATTATGGTCTTCTCGTAGATGTAGTATATGTTTTTACTATAGAGATAATCAGCAACTGCTTTTTCGGCTTTACTCCTGACTTTTTCTCCTCTTATTGTATCAGAGATAACTCCAAAAACATGTTTACGTGTTTTTTGTATCGGTGGAACATTTCTTTTTCTAGAAAGGAAATATGTAATTATCAGTCCAATAAGAATAAGCAGAATGACGACATAGAACAATAACTCTGATTTTTTATTTCTATCTATTAATATTGCTATTACAGGCTTATATTAAGGTCAGATTCTATTAATTTCATTATTTCAAAGCTGAGTTGCATTATTTAATCCGATAGAAAAAAGGTTTTCTAACCATGAGGATTGATGTCAATTATTGACAGATGCCCAGATTAAAGAGAAATTTGATAAACTAATTTCAGGGCTGTTCAAGGATGATCTAGATAATGTTGAACAATTAATTAATGAAATAGAAGATAATGAAAAACAATTTGATAACGAACTCAAAATAGAGTTTTCCTTGCTAAAAGCCAGATACAATAGACAAAATAGAAATTTTGAATTAGCTGAAAACTTGATAAATAATATCGATGTGGATCTAATAAGTGATAATTTGGTTCTATTGTTTAAACATCTTGTCGAATATGAATCCATCAAAGCCCGTCAAGGATATTATCAAGATATTCCAAAAAATAAAATCAAAAGGGAAACACGTCTGACTGCTTTAGATAAAGGTGACCAATTGTTATCTGAATTGGATTCAAGCTCAAAGGAAATTGTTCAAAATGACATCGGAATTTTCCTAGACCTACAAGGTTTGTTCCAATATTATTCAAGACAAATGGAAAAATCAAAATCACTTTTTCTAAAAAGTAGAGAAATTCTTTCAAATACTGGGGACTTGTTTCAAGAAATTTCAAGTATTCTAAATTTAGCCTATTGTCAGTTGTATCTAGGAGATTTTACAAATTCTGAAAAAAATCTGAAGATAGTTGAAAATGTGGGAAAACAATACTCTGACAAGGAATATCTATTTTGGGCTACTCAAGGTTATGCGATAATTAATTCCTTTAGAGGAAATATGCAAACGAGTCTAAGATATTATAATTCATCTTTGGAATTACTCGGTCCAATGAATGAACCAGGGATGGAGGCGGATATACTGCATATTTTGGGAATTATATTCTGGGAGAGAGCAGAATTAGATAATGCACTTGAAAGTTTCAACAAAATCCTCAAGTTACCTTTTGAAAAGGTAAATCAAACTGCTTTAGCCATTAGTCTATTTTACTCAATTTTGATCTATCTCGAAAAAAATAATAGAGAAAAAGCAATTGAAATCTTATCATTACTAGAAAAAATCACTACTTCAACTAATGATCCTTTATACAATTTTGGATTAAGACTTGCTAAAGCACTAATTTTGAAATACAGTCCTAAATTGATGGATAAGTTAGTAGCCAAACAAGAATTTGAAGAATTACGTTTATTACCAATTGAAAACAGTCGATTATCACTTATCCTTTTAACACAAATAAGTGAAATTCTCTTGATTGAGTATAAAGCAGTTGAAGATCCAGATATTTTAATCCAAATCAAATCATTAATGGAAGAGTTACATAATATTGGGAAGGCTCAAAATTCTTCTCTCTTAATAGCCGATTCGTTTTACATCTTATCTAAGATTGCGATTATTGAAGATGATTTCAAAACAGCGGAGCAATATTTGATAAATGGATTGGAACTAGCTGAAGATAAGCGATTGTTAAATTTAGCTAAGAAGTTCTCAAGTGAGTATGATAAGCTTCATCAAAAATATAGTGAATTTGATACAGATAAAAATGATAAAACTCGAATTAATCCATATATAGATTTTGAATCTGCAATTCATAATATCGGAAATACTTCTTCTTTGGGTGACTGGGAAGAAATAGAACCTGAAAAACCAATGATGGTTATTGTTATCAGTGAGGGTGGAAATGTCAGATTTACTCGGACGTTTGATACACAGATAAAATTAAATCATCATTTAATAGCCTCATTTATTACAGCAATAAATTCATTTTCTCAAAATACCTTTGACTCTCTTAAGCCTATTGAGAGAATAAATTATTATGAATATACAATTGCAATTAGAGCTTTCGAGAAAACTCTAATTTGTTACATATTTACTGGAGATTCATTTTTTGCTTTCAAAAAGCTGCGACTTGCTGTGGAGAAAATTCAGGGGAATCAAGATCTGAATAGGATAATTATTGCGAAATCTTCATCCTTGGATGGAATGAAAAATTTGGATGACGAGACTGAATTGATCGATCTAATTGAAAATGTAATTTTAACTGACGTTGGTTCTTAATTACGAATAATGAATTTGGATTACATTATTGAATTACGATAATACAGAATTCTCATTCTTTATCTTATTTTTGAGAGAGATGACGATACATTTCAAGTATACTATGCACTATCTTGGAATTTAAAACTCCTGTAACTGAATAAATCACCTCTAAATTATCAATAACAAATATAGTTGGAGAAACTCTTGGTTCAAATTGTTCAAGATATACTTTATTGGATTCGTCTGCAATATTTATTTCTAAAAGGTCTGGGACACCTTTAGTTACTTCTTTCCACAATTTTCGATTGTACAAGCATTTACTACAAAAAGTACTCGTAAACATAATAATCTGAACTTTATTAAATCGAGTTGAACCAGATGACAAATGATTTCCTAATTAAAGATATTTTTCTTCCTAAAAAATGATTATTTCATTACTCAGTTTAAGATTACTAATTTTCTGATGGACAAAGAAGTAAACATTTCAACTACGTGAAAATTGATAATCTATCAGATGACTTTTGATGAAAGTTTATTGGAAGAATTTCAAGATCAACTAGGATACACATTTCTAAATAGAAATTTACTTTATCAGGTTCTAACAACACCTTCTTACAGTAATGAAAATGATAATATTGATCACAATGAGTCTTTCGCAACTTTAGGTGATGCTGTCGCAAAGCTAATAATTACCCAACATGCAATCCAAGATTTGAAAATGACGGATAAAGGTACAATTACTAGTTTCAAGCAACAATTTGAATCTAGAACAGTTATGACTCAACGATATTTAGATTATTTTAAAATGAGACAAGATCAAGATAATGTCATTTTGAAAATATTGAAACTAGGAAAGGGCGAAAGGGAAAAATTACATTATTTAGAAAATAATTTCTTTGGTGAGTTTCTAGAAGCTTTGTTTGGAGCAATTTTTCTCGATACATTCTTCGATTTAGTTAGAACTAGTGTAATCGTTAAACGTATTCTCAAAGTAATTTAACTTAAATAAATCTGAAATTAATTTTACTTTGGAGCTTGAATTCATTTATAGTATAATCTAATTAGTATAATAGATTTTAATTTGAATTTTAGATTTAAACTGTATAGGTTGATAGGACTGGTTTAATCAAAGTATGCAATACGAATATTTGCGTCCTTGAGGCTTTCTGATCTTAGACCTGAAGCTTCAGTATAGGTGCCTCTTTGCCTGGTAGCCTCTGTATAAGTGCCTCGCTGTCTTGTAGCATCTTTGAAACCCTCATCCTTATAGCCTGCTGCACTTTTGAAACCTTCATCTCTCATGCCAGCATCCTTATAGCCGGCTGCACTTTTGAAGCCTTCTTCTCTCATACCAGCATCCTTAAAACCTTCTTCACGCATACCAGCATCTTTCAATCCTTCTGATCGGAGTCCTGCATCTTTGAAGCCTTCCTCTCTCATGCCTGC
>JAAFKL010000263.1 GCA_021399405.1 Candidatus Heimdallarchaeota archaeon
ACACAACACCATTTTCAATAAATACAACCGCATACGTGAACTGCTTGCACCCATCATTTTTGCAATAAGCATAAACATCAACAGTGCCTTCTGAAATTGAAAGACCAAATAGGATCATCTTCTCACCTTTTTTAAAATACTCCAAATTCTGACCGATTGATTTTGTTTGCCAATTAGACAGAATGGATTGACAATTAATGCATTTACCATCAATTTCAAAGGTATCGAATAGACCCATATACTAACAAATTACCTATTGATCTATTAAATCTGCTGAAAGTCAACACAGAGGAAAATAGGATTAGTCTAATTATTATTTGGTTATATTCTGCTGTGCAAATTTCAGGTATTGTTTTAATTTCAATTTCTCAATCTTATCATCCTTCCTCATTGAATCCCAGGAATCAAGATTTTGTAAATATATCTTTTTCTCTAATTTTATTCGTTCCTGATACATCTTCAGATTCCTCTCATCAGCAAGTGTCTGGGCCTCCTCAAGATAATTAATTGAAGATTCAAGATCTTTTTGCAAAGTGGCAATCTTGGATCTCAAAATTAAGACTTCTATATAATACAAAATCAAACCCTTTTCCTTTGACATAGCAGTAAGATCTTCTACCTCGTTCACTAATACATCTAATATCTCTTCTTCTCCGTAGAATTGAAAATCATCTAGTAATAGTTCACAATAGTTGAATCTGGCAAATAGGTGCAGTTTAATATCATAGATTTTACCACGTGAGATTTTTTCGAAGACCTCCTGGGCCCTAAATCTAGATTTACCCTTTTGCACTCCAGTCATGTGCTTCAATATTATCGCCTCACTCAGATCTTTATACAAGGTCATTTTCTCGTGACCTGAAAATTCAGCAATTATCCCATACAATTCATTCCTTAATAATTCAGTATCTTTCCCTTCAATACATGAAATCTGTATGAGTTTCATCAAACATTCGGCTCTCTGAAAGTCAAAATATTGGACAATCTGACACATGTCAGAGACCATAGTATAATATTTTTTGGCTTCAATTAATTCAGAGTTTGCCATATATATGTCTGCAAGTCGAAAATATGTTAGAATGCTGAATTCTGATGTAATAAAATTATTCTTTTTGAGATATTCTTTTATCAAGTCTAGAGCTGAATTGATCTCTGAAGTGCTGCTTACACCTTTTAAATTCTGAATTTTTGCTTTGTGGATATGGTATTGTGCGTCTATTATATCACTGGGCCTTTGATTTCCAATATTTATTGATTTTTCCAAATGGTACTCAGCCTTTTCCAAATCTCCAAAATCAATGTAAAATCCAGCCAGTATTATATGGGCTAAACCACTTTGAGAGTATAGGAGATTTTTTTGTAAATACTTTTCTGCTTTAATTAAATTACCCTCGATCATATTGAGGAAACCTAAACCAGAATAAGCTTGAAGTAAATTATTATCTATTGAATTATCGATAAGTTTGGGAGCATGTCCATTGATCTTGATAAAGTCCTCCAACCACACTAAAAGTAACATGCATATTTCTCGATTTTTATCCATGTCATTTACCAATCTGTAATAGATCATTAAATTACTCAACCTTCCTGCCTTCAAAATTGAATTCTCTAGATCACCAGAGCATAAATCCACACAATTGACCGCTGCAAGTATCATATTATCGGGTTGAATCAATACAAAATGATACATTGCGAGCAAATCACTTTGCCGTACTTTAATATAATTTATCCATATAGGTTTTGACCAATCAAAATATATGAACCCGTCCTCATTAGTCAATGGCTTTTCAAAATTGTTTATTTCCTCGAGAATCTTATCAAATAAAGTAATTTTATCTCGTATAATTTTAGATATTTCATCACGCAACTGATCTGCATTCTTTGGTGGAGAATTGAGTATATAGCCAACTTTTCCATAAATCTCATCTATATCAAAAAAAATTTTATAAAATAGGGATTGAATAACATCCTTCTCTCCGATACTCTGACGCCACTTTTCAACCTGTTTAGATCCTTTTTTATTTTTAAGCATTGTAATATTATATTGATGATAATCTGGAGGATAAATAATCTGCTTATTTTTTTCCAATAAGATTGGTATTTGATGATGCAAACCTGAAACCCATAAATTCTCAAGTTGTTCAAAAACGTCCACAATATCGTATAACCGAATTCATTAAAAAAGGTGTTGGGGATTACTAGTACACACCGCAAAACTTTGGAATTGCAGATAATTTCATATTGTCACTTGGTGATATTCTGCTGCGCAAATTTCAAATATTGCTTCAATCTCAACTTCTCTATCTTATCGTCCTTCCTCATAAAATTCCATGAATCAAGATTTTGTAAGTAAATCTCTTTCTCCGCTTTTATTCTCTCCTGGAAGTTAATCAATTTCTTTTTGTCTGCCATTTCTTGGGCTTCCTCAAGGTATGCCAGTGATGCTTCAAGATCTTTTTGTAAAGTTGCTATTTTTGATCTTAGGATCAGAACCTCGATATAATACAAAATCAATCCTTTTTCTTTGGTCATCTCTGCGAGATTGTCAACATCATTGACCAGTATTTCCAATATTTCTTCATGTCCATAGAATTGAAATTCATCCAACAGCAATTCACAGTAATTATATTTGGCAAAAAAGTGAAGGTTGATATCATAGATTTTACCTCGTGATATTTTTTCAAAAATCTCTAATGATTTAGATCTTGATCTCCCCATCTGTGCTCCAGATACATGTTTCAGTATTATTGCTTCACTCAGATCTTTATACAAAACCATTTTTTCATGGCTTGAAAAATCAGCAACTACTCCGTACAATTCATTCTTCAGTAATTCTGTATCTTTCCCCTCAATACATGCAATATGGATTAATTTCATAAGGCACTCTGCCCTGTGGAAATCGTAATAGTGGACAATCTTGCACATCTCCGCTACTATCGAATAATACTTTTTGGCACCATCTAAATCTGAGTTAGCCATGTAAATGTCAGCTACACGAAAATATGTCTCAATGGTCGGTGTCGATGTAATAAATTCATTCTTTTTGAGGTGATCTTCTATGAGTTCTATGGCTTGTTCAATATCTGAAGAACTGTTTTTACCTTCTAAATTGAGAATCTTGGCTCTATTTATGTGATACTGTGCTTCGAGGGAATTATCTGGGTTTTGATCATGAAGCTTTTTGGAACGTTCTAGGTGATAGTATGCTTTATCTAACTCTCCTGAAATTATGTAGAATTCTGACAATAATTTATTGGCCTTTCCTGATTGTGAATATTCTAAATATCTGTTGTAATATCTCTCTGCTTGAATTAAATCCCCTTCAAACATTGCTAGGCTTCCAAGATCCGCATAAGTCCCTAACTGTGACATATCTGGCATACCCTCTACATCAAATGGTGAGTACCCATGTTTCAGAATAAAACTTTCTAACCATTCTTTGATTATCAATCTGGTTTCCCGATTTTTATCAATATTGTTGATTACTCGATAGTATATAGCTAAATTATTTAACATTGCCACTTTAAAGATCGAATTCTCCAATTCATCTATACAATAGCTAGTACTTTCTTTAGCTGACTGTATCATTTGTTCAGGCTGAAGCAATAAGAAATGATAGATTGCTTGTAACATTTTCTGAAAAACTCTAGCCGTATTCACCCATATAGGTTTAGACCAGTTAAAATGATTGTATCCATCTATATTTGCCTTTCTAAGATCAAATTTTTTATATTCATCAATAATCTGTCCACAAATATCAACTTTCTCTTTTGTCACACTTGAAATTTCAATTCGCAATTCATCAGCATTTACAGGAGGAGAATTTAATACATAATTCGTTTTTATTACCACATTGTGAAAATAATCACTATAAAGCTTTAATTGCAGATTTTCAAGGTTGCTCAATGCTCCAATGTTTTTTTCCCATTCTTCCAATACATTCGGTTTATCCTCGAGTCCCACAATTGTAAATCTCATAAAATAGTAATCAGGAGGATAAATGTCTTCTCTGTTCTGATCCAGTATCTCTAAAGCTTCTTGAGGAAAACCCGCATACATTTTGTTTTCAATCAGCTCAGTAATGTCCACAATATTACTATACTTAAAGAATTAAAAAGTTGTTGGGAATAACTATTATAGACCGCATAACTTGCGAATTCTTGATAATTTTCTTTCATTTGGTGATATTCTGCTGGGCAAATTTGAGGTACTGTTTTAATCTCAATTTATCAATCTTATCATCCTTACCCATTGAATTCCATGAATCAAGATTTTGTAAATAAGTCTCTTTTTCTATTTTTATTCGATCTTGGTAAATCTTCAGATTCCTCTCATTAGCAAGTGTTTGGGCCTCTTCAAGATATTCGAGAGCAAATTCAAGATCTTTTTGCAAAGTGGCTATTTTCGATCTTAGGATTAGAACCTCGATATAATACAAAATCAACCCTTTTTCTCTCGCCATTGTAGCAAGATCTTCCACCTCTTTTACTAGGATTCCCAATATTTCTTTATCTCCATAGAACTGAAACTCATCTAGTAAAAGTTCACAATAGTTGAATCTGGCGAATATATGGAGATTGATATCATAGATTTTACCTCGGGATACCTTTTCGAATATCTCCAGTGATCGGAATCTTGATCTACCCCTTTGGGCCCCCGTCATATGCTTCATTATTAATGCTTCACTCAGATCTTTATACAAGACCATTTTTTCATGGTTTGAATAATCAGCAATTACTCCGTACAATTCATTCTTCAATAATTCAGTGTCTTCCCCTTCAATACAAGAGATTTGAATGAGTTTCATTAAGCATTCTGCCCGGTGGAAGTCGTAATAGTGCACAATTTTACACATATCTGCTACTTTCGAATAATACTTTCTGGCTTCATCTAAATCTGAATTAGCCATGTAAATATCTGCAACCCGATAATATGTTTCAATTGTTGGAATTGAGGTAACATAATCATTTTCTTTGAGATGGTTTTCAATCAATTCGATTGCAGTATTAATATCCTTATTGCTACTTCTACCAGCGATATTAGATAATCTGGCTTTTTGAGTATAGTATTGAGCCTCAAATACTTCAACTCCGCCATGAACCTCAATAGTCAGTGACATTTCTAGGTGTTTCTCTGCCTTTTCAATTTCTCCAAAATTTGTGTAAAATCGGGCTAACATTATATGTCCAAAACCATCTTGAGAGTATTGGAAATGATTTAATAAATACTTTTCTGCTTGAATTAAATTACCTTCAAGCATATCGAGTTCACCTAGGGAAGAAAAAGTTGCCAAAACAATCATATTTAATGAACCATTTGGAAGTTTAGGTGCATGTCCATAGATTTTGATAAAATTTTCCAACCACAATGAAAGTGACAACCTTGTTTCTCGATTTTTATCAATATCATTAACCACCCTATAATAGATCGATAAATTATTCATCATTATTGCTTTATAATATGAATTCTCTAATTCCCCTGTGCATAAATCTACAGTTCTGACTGCTGAAAGTATCATTTTCTCTGGTTGGAGCATAAGATAATGAAAAATCGATTGCAAATCACTTTGCGCAACTTTTAATGCATTTTTCCATATTGTTTTTGACCAATCAAAATGAAGAAACCCATCTTCTTTAAACACTGAAATATCAAAATTGTTTGCTTCGTCGATTATTTTGTCATGAAGTTCAATTTTTTCTAATAGTATTTTAGATGCTTCATCACGAAATAATTCTGGATTCTTGGGAGGAGAATGTATGGTGTTTCCCACCTTTTCATAAATACCATCCTTATCATGTCTGACTTTAAAATATAATGAATGAATAATATCATTTTCTCCGATACTCTGACGCCACTCTTCAGCTAATTTTGATGTTAGTCCAATTCCACCCCCATACTGTCCTGATTTCCATTGGTGATAATCTGGAGGATAAATAATATGTTTATGTTTTTCCATTAATTCTTTTATTTGATGATGCAAACCTGAAATCCATAATTTCTCTAGTCGTTCAAAAACGTCCACAATATAATGATTTGTTAAATTTATAAAAAGTTGTTGTGAGCAATTATTTGTGAATAAATAATAGATGGATTTGATTTATTGTGAATTAGATTTAGTGTTCCAAGTTATTCTAGTAGAAACTGGGTTCTCCCTCATACTGGTGTTTGATTGGTGGAGCTTTCATTACCTCTTCTGGGTACAATACTTCTACCAGTTCATAATCCAGACTGCCCATTCCCAGCTCTGCTGCATATCTCATGGCAATGTAGGGATCCTTCATAGGCCCCATTACTCGTTGGAAGGGATGCAGGTCTGCCTCGGGATCCCAGATAACATGCTTAAAGATAGGCGACAGTGAATTTGGTATCATGCCAGCCTGCTTAATGAGATCCAGTGTGGCCACATCCACAGCCACAATATCCTTTGATCCCAGGATTCCTATATCTTGAATCATTGGTGGCTGCGGAATTCCCATGCAGTCGCATTGAGGTGTGATCTGCAGGGCCACATTCAAGTAAAACTGCTTGTCTTTATCGAAGGTATCAATTACACGTTGTGTCGCAATCGCGAGAATTTCCTGGAACAAAGAGAAATTCT
>JAAFKL010000264.1 GCA_021399405.1 Candidatus Heimdallarchaeota archaeon
AGGATCCAGCAAATGCTTATTGATCACAGGGTCCAAGTGGCACAGGAAGCTGGCTATGATTATGTGATGAGTACAACTCCCGGTTATGACACAGGATTCAGAAACTTGGAACGTAATGGATTCAGACTGGCTTATAATGCTCTCATTCTTGAGAAGACAAAGTAAAGATATTTGCTTGGGAGTTAAACTAAAAAAATATTGAGCTTTATATCTCAAAGAAGATCATTGATCAAAACAAAATTTCACTTGGTAATTATACTCTGCTCATCATTGAGAAAATTCAACAATAGATCCACTAGCTCTGTGAACCTTTTCTCTCCTTCAGGTTCCAATGACATGTACTGTTTTTCCATACCATCCTCGAACTTACTGTAACTGTGGATAAAATCTCTTTTCTTGAGTGCGGCAGTGTGTGTGCTGAAATCACCCCATGAAAGACCAAGTGTGTCTCTTAATTCTCTTGATGCAATTTCTACATTTTCCTTCAACACTTTGCATATTGAGAGCCGTACTGGGTTCATCAAGAACTTAAACTCTAGTATTTGGCTGGGGATATCTTGGGTGTATTCTGCCTGCTGATCTGTACTCTGATCCAGTCTGATAGTCAGTAGGATAAATGCTGCAGATTTAACACCAAGTATCGAGTCTAACAAATCTTTTACTTGTGAACTTATTTTGCTTTTACCCCATAAAATATTCAACCTTGGAAGAACAAAATAACCACCTATTGAAACCGCAAGGATTCCACCAATCAAAATCAATCTGTCAACAAGGTTTTCTCCTTCAAAATCACCAATTGCAATATCCCTAGTGGAAGTTTCTAGGTCACACACGACACATTTACTATGGACATACTCATCAAGTAAATCCTCTCTAATGGCCTGTGAAGCAAGTACTCCTGTTTTAAATCTCCATTCAAGATATCTAAAAATCCCTGTATCCCTATCATATTCCAATCTATGATTTGAAAATACCTCTAGAGAGCCTGTGTACTCAAATGTAATTTTATCGGTGGTCAAGATTAAAACATACTCTACGTGATCTATGTAGGCCGAAATCAACTCATCTGTGTTGTTGGTAATAACCGGTGTGAAGAAAAAACCATTCGTATCATCGTAGGTATTGGGATAAAAAAAGTTAACCCGGATATCAGTATTAGTCTTGGGGATAGGAATTGGATCACTTTCCACTTTTAAACTACCAGCACTGTCAAATGTCTTTCTCACAAACCAGATGGTATCTGAGGTGATATCAGTGATTAGAAACTCAGTTTTATCATCTTGCACATCTGTTGTTTGAAACAAGGATCCACCACTCATAATTTGGTATTCAAACGGAGTTACCTGAACTATAGTATTCATGGTAATTAAATCGCCTTCTTTCACTCCTGTGGTCCAATTTTCTGAACTAATTGCAGTGGTGACAGTTGCTGTCATTTGAAAATGGAAAAATAATATGAGTGTAATAATTACGAGTATTCGAATTACTGGATTTTTCATTGAAAGTACTTACCTCAATACTATATTTAATACATAAAAATATTTCTTACATACTTCAAATATATTTTGGGCAGAATATGCAAGGTTCAAGAGATCTATTTTTTGGACTTCAATGAAGTTCTTTTAGAAATTAATGTGAATACAACTAGGAATAATCCATACAATGACATGTAAATGGGAGTCTCTTCTGTTGTGGAAGAAACAGGAGTTGTAGTACCATCTGTGTTACATGCAGCACACTTGCTAAGCACATACTCATCAAGTAGGTCCTCTCGTATTGATTGAGAAGCAAGTACTCCTGTTGCAAATCTCCATTCAAGATATCTGAATATCCCGGTATCCCTGTCATACTCCACTCTGTGATTAGAAAATATTTCTAGAGAGTCTGTGTACTCAAATGTAATTTTATCGGTGGTCAAGATTAAATCATACTCTACATGACCTGTGTAGGCAGAAATCAATTCATCTGTGTTGTTGGTGATAACTGGTGTAAAGAAAAAACCATTCGTATCATCGTAGCTATTGGGATAAAAAATGTTAACCCGGATATCAGTATTAGTCTTGGGAATAGGAATTGGATCACTTTCCACTTTTAAACTACCAGCACTGTCAAATGTCTTTCTCATATACCAGATGGTATCTGAGGTGATATCAGTGATTAGAAACTCAGTTTTATCATCTTGCACATCTGCTGTTTGAACCAAGGATCCACCACTCATAATTTCGTAGCTAAACGGTGTTCCTTGGAGAACCGTTTTCACGGTTATCAAGTCACCTACTTGCACTCCTGTGGTCCAATCACTCGGAACTGTCGCTCCCACGGGATTGAGAAGGAGTAATATTACTATTGATACAAAAATACTTATTGCTTTCATATGATCAAGATTCAATAACTAGGTATCATATAAAAGAAAGTCTTGTCTCGGTTTTTCCGAGCAATTCTTAAAATCGAATAGTAAGAATCTAAATCAAGATCTTATCAAAAGATTATTTTTTGCTTATTAATGGCAAATACAGCAATAATTCCAATTATAGACACCCATGTTGACGGAAATGGCAAAAAACCGATTTCAGTCGCATTTGTGGGTGTCTGTATGGTCCGAGTTTCAGTCTCAATTTTAGCTTCAATGTTATTTTTTAGAGTCGTAATATACTGAGATATCAATCCATTTTCACCATAATTACTCACATTGCTATAAAGTAACAGACCAGTAGAATATTCAAATTGTTTCTCTATATATTTACTTACGACATCTCCACCCGTATCAAGTTTATAGGTAACTACATCACCATCGATAGCATACTCCTCATCTGGAATAACTAAAAAATTTTCAGCAAGAGTATCAAATTGATTGCTTGTCTCCCCATTGGATGCCACAACTACAACTGGAAGTATATACTGACTTATGACCCCAATTGTGATGAGATTTATTGATGAATTTCTTGCTTCTATTTGGTCCATAATTAATTCTTTGGTTTGAGCTATTCCACTATAGGTGATCAGGAAATAATCTAAAACCTTCCTAATAAAAAAATTTTCCTGTTCCTCATCTAATGCATTAATATCCTTATTATCAATTTCTTTCAATATCTCAATTGTGATATTGCCTTCCAATCTAATCTCTTCTTCGAGAAAAGTGGGCGCGATATATGTTGAACTTTCCCAGATATAATCATAACCAACTTCTAATTCCGTTGAAAAATAAATCAATGAATCTTCACTCTGTCCATGCGTATTCCCCAAAAGAAGTAGTACACACATTACAGTGAAAATTGTTGATAGCTTATACCTCATAATTATCTTATGTCAGATTGATATAATAAATATATGCTAGATTAGACATTATGTATAACAGAATCAGTAATATGAATCCATTTGAAAATGAAAAAGTAATTGAAATATTAATTGTGAATATAGATTATTAAATGTCTGATTACGATACGATCTTGAGAAATGGTTTAATTTATAATGGCTCTGGCTCTGATCCTTATATTGGCGATATTGCAATACTAGGAGACCAAATTGTCAAAATAGGAAAAATTGTTGAGACTGCCAGTATTGAAATTGAAATCAATGGTCTGTCTGTAGCTCCTGGTTTTATTAATATGCTTAGCTGGTCTGTGGAGAGTCTTATTGAGGATGGAAGAGCACTGGGAACCATCAAGCAGGGTGTTACCTTGGAGGTTATGGGTGAAGGGTGGTCCTGGGGTCCATTGAATGATCAAATGAAGAAGGAATTCAAAGAGGTGTTCAGTTCACCTATAGAATATGACATAACTTGGGATACTCTGGGTGAGTATTTACTGTTTCTGGAGAATAAAGGTATTTCTACAAATATTGCCTCTTTTATGGGGGCAACTAATGCTAGAATGCATTTTTTGGGTCATGAGGACAGGGAACCAAGTGAGGAGGAACTCGACAAGATGAAATCACTCGTAGAACAGGCCATGCAGGAGGGTGCAATGGGAGTGGGAAGTTCTCTCATCTATCCACCTGCTTTCTATGCAACAACCCATGAACTAATCGAATTGTGTAAGGTGGTATCCAAATACAATGGTATGTATATCAGCCACATAAGGAGTGAAGGTGTGAATTTTCTAGAAGCACTTGATGAATTCATAACTATTGTGAGGGAATCCAAGGTAAAGGGGGAGATTTATCATCTCAAAGCAGCTGGGGAGGCAAATTGGGGTAAACTGGATCTTGCAATTGCTAAAATTGAAGAGGCTAGATCTGAGGGATTAGAAATTACTACTGATATGTATCTGTATACCGCAGCTGGAACGGGGTTGTCCTCCACACTCCCACCCTGGGTCGAGGAGGGAGGACAGGAGAAATACTTAGCGCGCCTGAAAGATCCGGAAACAAGAGAAAAAATAAAGGTACAGATGTTAGAGTCAACTAAAGAATGGGAGAATCTTTATACTGAGGCAGGTCCTGAGAATATGCTACTAGCAGCTTTTGCCAAGGATGAATTGAAACACCTTATGGGTAAAAGAGTCTCTGAGGTTGCTAAATCAAGGAGTCAAGACCCTCGAGATACGATAATTGACCTCCTAATCCAGGATGAGACCAGAATTGGGACAATTTATTTTATTATATCCGAGGAAAATGTGAAGAAAAAGATTGCACTACCCTACATGTCATTTGGTTCTGATGGGGATTCTATGTCTGCAGAGGGGATTTTCCTGGAGAATAGCACACACCCAAGAGCTTACGGTAACTTTGCTAGATTACTAGGCAAATATGTGAGAGATGAGAAGGTGATACCAATGAAAGAGGCTATTCGAAGACTTACATCATTTCCAGCAAGCAATCTGGGTTTGAAGGACAGAGGATCATTGAAAGAAGATTTCTTTGCTGATATTGTTGTGTTTGATCCCGAGAATATTCGGGATAATGCTACTTATGAGAATCCACATCAATTATCTGATGGAATGGTTCATGTTTGGGTAAATGGGGAGCAGGTCTTAGAAAATGGCAATCACACAGGAAATTTTCCAGGTAAATTTGTGAAGAGGCAATAATTTCTCTTGAATTTTGAATACTAGTCATTCAAGTAACAATATTATTATCTTTGCCATTGGATAATTAACTTGATGTATCGAGGAGAACCAGTTGCTATTCATACTATCATGATAGGTTTAGTGGGCTATTTGGTAACTTTGTTACTTGGTATCAGATTAAGTGGAATAATTTATTTTGCTGGGAAAAACCTAACACAAATACATTATACCCTGGCGTATTTCGCTTGGATAGCTCCTGTTATACTGGGTTCTCAATTGCAATTCAATAGGGCCCT
>JAAFKL010000029.1 GCA_021399405.1 Candidatus Heimdallarchaeota archaeon
GAAAATCAAAAAATCATTAACAGTGTCTATGATGATTTTAAAAATTATACAAATTTCATTACAATTAGTTACAAAGGATCAGGAGATGATCTTAATGATGTTATTGGATATCAAGGTAGTTATCCATGGTTTTTTGCTCTCGATACAGCAAATTATGCTTCAGTTGCGGGAACACAGAATGCTGATGTTTGGATTTTGGATCAGCAACTTAATTTAATTTATACCTGGGATTATGCTATTATAACTAAATCTGATTTTGTAGACAAGCTTAGTCAAACAATTGGAATTGTTACAAGTGAGATAACTTCTGAAACAGTAATTACCTCTACAGAAACCATTACTAGTTCTACAATCATCACAGAAAATAATTCTACCATAACTTCTGAGATGTTAATAACCTCAGAAACTACGTTTACATCTGAGACTGTAATCACAACTGAAAATACCATATCTGTAGCTGATATGGGAAATGACATTAACACATTGGGCTTATTTGAAAACTCGTTATTCTTGGGTTTTATTAGTTTTTCAATAATTGGAGTGATATATATCCAAATAGCAAAACGTAGGTAGATCAAATGAAATTATCATTTTGTTGTGACAATTATCTAAGATTTGACATGCTAAAATATAATATTAATATTAGAGAAGAGAGTTGCAAGAATTGAATCTGTTCTAATTAAGCAAACCTATAAATAACTGCTACCGTTAATTTCTATTAAGTTATGAAAAAAATAGGATCCTTTTCTATCATACTAGCAATACTTTTGATGTTTCCCGTAAGTCAATCACAAGCAGCTTTTCCAGTTAAAGCAGAAAAATTCGATTTTACACTGTTGAATGGTAGTACAGCTAATTTAGGAGATTTCCAAGATAAACCAATTGTTTTGGATTGGTCTGCAAGCTGGTGTTCATTTTGCAAAGAAAATCAAAAAACCTTTAATTCAATTTATAATGATTTCAAAGATTATGCATATTTTATAACTATAAGTTATGGGAGTTCAGGGGATGATCTTGATGATGTTGCTGAGATACAATCCAGAGGCAACTATCCCTGGATCTTTGCATTGGACACTGAAGATTATTCGGCTACTGCAGATACTCAAAATGCTGATGTCTGGATTTTAGATACAAATTTGACTATTATTCATAGTTGGAATTATGCAATTGTTGCTAAAGTTGATTTTTCAGACAAACTAGCGGGTGTAATAGGAGATGTCACAAGCGTAATAACTTCTGGAGACACAACTATCACCTCAGTGAATAGTAACCCGATAGGTGAAGTGGAGGATGAGCTTAGAACTTTTGGATTATTAGAAAATCCATTATTCCTTGGATTTATTGTAATATCTGTTGTTGCGATTATCCTCATTGGATATTCAAAAAGAAGTTAAACCAATTGTCAATATATTAAATTACAAATTTACTTGGTTTTCTCATATCGAATCTCATATTAAATTTTTCAGCATATTTTGTAAAGGCTTCCATACCTCTAGCTCTTCTGCGATTCACAACCCAGTCATCTATTTCTTTCCAATCGTAAATTTCAGCATAGAAATTAGCAGCTGCTTTAGCTTGCTCGATGGTATCTGAAACGTCAATATATTTCACAGGATGATGGCTTTCTTGTTCATAGTATTGAAGTAATACAACATTCTTACGGTGAGGTTCTTCTGTTTGCATGATTCTGTTAATACGGGCAAATTTAACTGCTTCTACAGCAAGGTAACCTGTATTACGATGATCACTGTGATTATTGTAAAGTCCCCATGAAACAACCACATCTGGTTTTTCTTCAACGTACATTTTGGCAACTGCAACTCTCTGATCTCTATTATTTTCAATATAACCATCACCAAGATCTAGAAAATTAATTTTTTCAGCCCCAACTATCTTTCTAATTTCTTCACCGTGCCTTATTCTTTCTCTTTTTACATCTTCTATTGAAAGTTCAGGGAATAGAGTTGTCAGTTCACCACAGGTCGTCCACGCCATGATCACCCGATCACCCCTCTCCGCATGGTTCGCCAATGCCCCTATAGCCCCTAATTCATCATCAGGGTGGGCAAACAAGCTTATTATTGTCTTTTTCTCTGAATCAGCCATGTACAAACTAGGAATCTAAATAAACAATAAAATCTATTTTGGTTTGACCTATCAGTATTAAAATATTAATTAATCTAATTTACCATATCTAGAGGTTTATCATCTGCAATTATGGTTTTATCTCGACCAAGGGGATCTCGGGCAAATTTTTCAAGTGGCTCTCTCCTTAGAATAACATAAATGAAAATTATAGTCGAAACTAGGTATATAATGCTTGTAAAAACAAAAGATAATTCAAAACTGTATTCATCAATTATAGCTCCACTTATTGGAGAGGCTATTGACCAACCGATCCATCGAATATTAGTAATAACCGCACTTGCGATTCCTCTAACCTTTGGGTTCACATAATGGAATGTTAATGATTGAGTTATTGGAACCGTCATATTTGCAAACATACCTCGAAAAATAAAAAATATTGCAGAGATAGCTAAATCATCAGTAAATACGATATTAAGCAAACAAACAATTGACATGAATTGTGCGAATGCATAAACTTGAAGCTCACCAAATTTTCTACTTAAAGGAGCTGTCATTTGTGTTGCTATACTCATTGCGAGATTCAATATTACAACAAGCCATGAGATTTGCTTTGCATCTGCACCTAGATCCTGTAAATAGAGAGGAAGGAATGGGAGAGTAGCACCTGCACCACCACCTGAGAGAAAATTAGCTAAGATGAGTAGTACTATTGCCATTGCAATAGCGGGTGCGAAAATAATCCTAAATTGCCTTCTTACAGACAGGGTCCCAGTTTCTACGGTATCTTCACGATGGAATTTTATAAGCATTATCCCAAAAAAAGTTACACCGATTACTGTGACTACTGCGATCAATGGAAAAATTGTTTTGATATTATCAGCAACTAATTCGGCATCGTCATTGAACCAGATCCCCGAAATCATTGCTCCAAGTGCTGGTGGAACCATCCAGGTTATGCTGAAAAGTGAGAATGCAGCAATACGTTTGTTACCCTTGTTTTCAGCAATTATAGCAGCACCTGGACCCGCTGCTGCTGCCTGTCCAAATCCTAATGAAATATAAAAATAATACATCCCTTCAGTTCCATCAACAAATAAAATGAAATAACTACTAGCCAGACCTGTTAAAGCAGTAAAAAACAGAATCCGAGTATTTCCAATCTTAGAAGCTAATATAGCAAAAGGTATAGATCCAAATGCAACCACTAAAAATCTAGCGGACAAAATAGTTCCTACTTCCTGCTTATTTGATCCCAAACTCTCCAAATATGGACCTGCTAGAGGATCAATGATACCTGCGGCTAAATTTAAAACTGCAGCACCGAGGACTACAACATATGTGAGTTTGTGTAAATGGAAAATATCTGCCAAATTATTTGTTAATTTGACATTATGTTTAGATTGTTTTGATTGAACTAATCATTAATCCAACGCATTAAAAAACAATAAAGGGGGACCTCTCAAGCTTCTGATTGGAACAAAACAATGAGTTAAAGACAGTTCCCTCCCCATTTAATAAGTCTATGCTCTCAGCCCCCCTAACTCCAAGTATACCTTTTCTATTTAAAACGTTTTCAGTGTATAGAAAATTAAAAAATAGATAGATTTATAAGCTAAAAATATCTACGACTTGAGAATTGATAATATTTAATTAAGAGGACGTTAAGATATGATATGTCGAAAATTTGAGGCCTAGAGATCCTCTCAAGAAATAAATTCAAGTATGCTATTAAAAATCGAAATTTATAAATTCAAAGTAGTTCTGTAACTATCTAAGATCGATGCTGATACATCATATAGGGCATGAATTGATATATCCCATTTGTGTTCCCATTCTGCTATAGATTGACCTGTTCGGTTGATGAGAACAAGTATATCAGAAACAACTCCACCCTCATTTCGTATTGCTTCTATTGCAAATTCTTTACTATGGCCACTGGATATTAAATCATCTACCAGAAGGATTTTTTTCCCTTGAATAGATGGTCCTTCAATCAATTTTTTCATACCATGGTCCTTAGGAATTTTTCTTAACAAATGCAAAGGTTTGTTTGAACTTAAGCTAAGGGCTGTACCAAAGGGAATCCCGGCTAAAGGTATTCCGATAATTGCATCAAAATCAGTAATACTTTTTGCATAACTATCCATTTGATTTATGAGATTGGAAAATACAGAAGGAAAGGAAGGTAAAAATCTCAGATCAATATAGAAATTTGATTCAGCTCCACTCGCCAAAGTAAAATTACCAAACTTTAAGGCTCCTATCTTATAGAGTTGGTCAAGAAATATTTTGGATGTATCATCAATCATCAATCGAGATGGTCAATTCATGATAGAAAAAAGTATACTTATTTCAAATCTGTTTCCTATCTATTTTATTAATTAGTGAATTACTTTCGGGTTACTCTATGTTTATGCGCTTATATATTAGAATCAAATAATTAGTTATAGTGAGTATTCTAATCAGAACTTTACGAGTTCCAGTTTTTCCTGATCTGAAATCTAAAGAAAAACTCGAAACAACTTTTGAAGAATACTCCAAAGCTGCACAAACTGCATTTGATTTTGCTTATAACAATAATACCTCAAATCGTATCAGGGTTCATCATGGAATTTACAAAACATTTCGCAAACAATCCTCACTCAATTCTCAATTGATAATTAACGCCAAGAACAAGGCTATGGATGTAATTCGAAGCTTGAAGGCAAAGAAAAAGAAAAGAAATGTAAAATTCATGAATAAAATTCCAATCAGATATGATTATAGATCATCCACAATCTATCAAGAAAAACAATCAGTATCTCTATCTACAACTGGAAAACGAGTTAACCTTGAATATTTCCTACCAGGGTGCTATCAAAAATACTCGGATTGGGAATTTAGAAGCTTTGAACTGTTAAAAAAAGGAGAAAAATATTTTCTGCATTTTGTTGTTAGAAAATATGTAAACGCAAGTGGAAAACACTCAGGTGAATTTATTGGCATTGATCGTGGCATTCGTCATGTAGGAGTGACTTCCCAAAACCAATTTTACAATGGATCTCGTCTACGAGAAATCAAAAATCGATATTTTAGATTGAAGCGTGGACTCCAAAAGAAAGGCACTAAATCTGCAAAACGTAAATTAAAACGTACTGCAGGTAAAGAGAGACGGTTTCAGAAGGATCAGAACCATTGTATTTCAAAAAACATTATTAAAAATATGAAAGAAAATTCTACAATAATACTTGAAGATTTAAGTGAAATTAGAAAAACTGCTAAACAACGTAAGAAAACCAGAGGATCCAGAGAACTTAATGCTTGGGGTTTCTATCAATTTCAGATCTTTTTACAATATAAAGGAAAGGAGAAGAACATTGAGATTGTCTACATAAATCCAGCTTATACCTCACAACAATGTAGTAATTGTGGTTTTATTTCCAAGAAAAATCGTAATAGAGCCAATTTTACCTGTATCAGCTGTGGATTTAATTTAAATTCAGATCTTAATGCTTCACGTAATATTGAGAGTAAATATTTTAATGATGAATACTTATTGTATGAACTAGCTCTTAAGGCTAAAGGCTTTTTGAGTGGGGC
>JAAFKL010000265.1 GCA_021399405.1 Candidatus Heimdallarchaeota archaeon
CTGTTATTTTTGATCGTTATGCATTTATTGTTAAATGAATGTCCAAATGATAATTTTGAAAATTTTTGCGTATACCAATCACTAAGCGCAAATTTAAAACAACTTAGATTTCAAGGTTATATTAATATCAATGGTTTTGTTTTAAAGTCCAAATTATTGAATCAAGGTAATTCTAGAAACAAGATTAGCGTTTTCGAATGATATACTGTATTTTGTTACTGATAATTCTCAAACTGTTCGTCAACGAATTTTTCTGCATAATCTCTGCCAAATTTTGAAAGATAAAATGAAGTACTTCTACCTCCAGGATGTTTTATTATAAGTCCCTTTGATTTTAAAAATTGAAGTGCTTTCGAGAATTTCTTGCTAAATTTTTTTTCTCTTTTAAATTCAGTAGGCATCTTTTTCTTAATATAATCTGCAGGATTGTGAGCAGAGAGGCTTCTATCATTTGAATAATAGACTGCGATGAGGACTTGTTTTTGATAATAAGTCATATCATCGTATTCAATCACATATTATATTTATATTTATTTTATAAATAGATTGTCTTTAGTATATACTAAATCCATTGATTGTTACTTTAATTTTTTCCTGCGATATTTTATTAATTATGATAAACATATTAATAAAAGTCCTATTATAATATAATATGATGTATTTACTCATTGTATATGTTTATAAAATATTTACATTATGTTCGGTTTGTATAATATAATGTTTATATAGGGTATAGATAATATACTATATGCATATATGACTGTTACAGTAAAAGCAACCAAAGCATCTCAGTTCTATAATCAACAAAAACGTCAAGAAAGAAAATATACTATTCTTGGTTTTATTAGAACAAATAGCAATCAGACTGCTTATAGTCTTTCAAAATATTTTAATTGGCCCTTAAAGTCAGTTCAAGATATATTAAAAGATCTAGAAAACGAATTTGAAGTCATATATACATTGAAAGTTGAAAATAATCGACAAAAAAAAGTGTACAGGCTAACATCAGCTTACGATGTAACCTATGATCATTTTAAATTGAAGAATATTCGAGAAGATCACAGGCGGCTTAAAATGGCCCAATTGAGCCAGCAAAGTGGTTTGACCATAACAATTGAGAATGATGACGGATCTGAAGTTGAACTTACTCCAGAAACACCTTTAGAAAATTATATTCATAGTTTGAATACATAAGGAATCACACTATACGTAATTTTGGACAGATAAAATTAAGTAAAATAAGAAAATATGAATCTTAAATATTGTTCAATTTACTGTTCGAGTAATCGAACAATACGAAAACTACAAAATTACTATGTGTTAAATTGTTGGCGATTGATTCAATTTATAATATAAATTCTGCATCTCCAAGACCATATGACACAGAAAAATAGTATATATTTTATATTTTTGATATCATTGCTAATTGTTTCTACCGGGATTGTTGAAGCCCAAGGTGATGAAACTGAAACCCAATCTATCGATTTGAATTTCGGTAAATCCACTGAGAAAGAATTCTCATTCGAAACAAGCAACAAACCGACCTTACCGGATATTGGGGGGTATAGTACAACTAATTTATCTAGTTTTCCTGTTGAAGGATCAACTGTCTATGGACATAATGATGTAGTTACTGAAATTAATCAGCCATTTTATCAAATAACAGTGACTTTAGTTGCGATTTATATTGTTGATGACCATGATGGCACACTTCAAGGTGCTGGGGAGATATTTCTACAAGGAGGAGTGAATGGAAATAAATCACGATTTCCAAGTGCGACGGAATATGCAATTAACAATGGCGAAAATATAACAGCCATCGATGAAATCGTTTTATTCACTAAAGCAAAGAGCATTGATATTAAATATGAAGTCAGGGAATCAGATCCTGGGAGTCCAGATGATTCCCTTGGGTTCGTCTCGTACGTTGCGAACCCAGCTAACGAGAGTGTAGAATTAATCACCGACTTAACAGATGCACGGGTATATTTTGACATATATGCAACTCTCTTAGGTAATAGCATAACCGCAGGTGAGCTCTTGCAGGGTTATCAGCCATTTATTTATGTAGATGATGAGACTTCTGCAACTGAAATGCCTGATTATGTAGTTGGTAGAGTGATAAGTGGAAATGATCAAGGAACAAGTGCATTGGTTCTTCAGTACTACTACTATTGGGCAACAGAAAATTCTCCTGATGGTGGGATATATAGTTTTGAGCTACACAAAAATGACTTTGAGGCAGTTTTAATTTACCTGGACACATCAAACATTGATCAACCATATCGTGTTGTCTTCAATAGCTGGCAATATAGCAATTTAGACGAATTCCCTTCTGAGAATATTTTAATTTTGGAGAAAGGAGCATTACCATCAAATTTGAATTATGTAGCAAACATCAGTTCAGATCTGCAAGTCTTATTAGGTGGTAGCACTGAATTGAATGCTATAACAGCTGATTATAATGCAGTTCATACATGGGAATATAATACTTTACTAAATTTACATACTGATGCTGAGATAACATCACTTTATGGGTTCAAAACCTTGGATATGACAGTGGATACTAGCTACCATACTTTTGACCTGGGTCCAGGTGGTATAGATTATGGATATAATTATACAGTCCAAGCTTTGAACACATCAAAATTGCAAGAATGGTATGCTGAAGTTGGTGATACTTTTGATCAGGGAACTCATCAGTGGAGTTTCTTTGGATTGGATGTACCAATTGTTGCTCCTTTTGCTCATGACGTTAATCAAGTATTTGCCAAACCATACATAATTAGCGCATACAAAAATGTGGTTGAAGATGCAGGAGCACTAACCGTTGCAAAGGATTCATATCTTAATACCACTAGCTCATTAACAGTTGGAATCGGGTTCAATATACCAGCTACCGTTGAGGTAACTTATCCTAAATCCCTTGATGTTGGTACAAACTCTATTGAGTTTGAATTGAAACAAACTACATCTGATACTTATATTGAGATTTCTTACGAGTATTTCACCAATATATCTTTTGCATATTGGTTTATGCAAGCGAATTTTGAAATGAGTAATAATGGATCAATGAAAGTAAATATGTTATCAGATTCAGTCACCTCGGTCCTAGATGCACTTGGATTATCCTCTTGGGAAAAGAGTGATGTTCCTTTTAATGATTATGTAACTCTAGATAGTTTTGTAATTTCACCGAAAATATTGGGTACAATCATATCTGGAGAAATCAGTGTGGATCTTTGGAGTGTACTGCAGGCTGTGATTGAAGCCTTTTACCCCCCTTCCAAACCTGTTTTCCGAATAGCAAATTTCTTCATTGATTCGCTCTCCCTTACAGCGAGTTTTGCAATGGCGAGTGATATCAGTCATACTATTTCATCGCCAACAACAGGAGTTACGCTCTCCAAAACTGAAATCACATACACTGAGGATACGCTAATTCAAGCTGCTGATTTAACCATCGATAGTGTAGCTGATCTCTCAAGTGATGTCGATGTAATTGTTGGTACAAATAACTATGGCTTAACATTTACTACAGATTGGTCATTAACTTTAGCATTTAAACTGCCAGTAAGTTTACTGGTGCCAGATTTAGTGTGGGACATTGGGACATTCCCGACCTTGAGTGCAGATCTTTTATCTTCACCAGGAGATACATTAACGATCCAAGATGCAGTAGTAATTAGTTCAACTAGTTCAACAACCTCAAGTACTACAACACCTCCAACCTCAACTGAAGATAGTGATGGTGGAGATTCTTCATTGAATATTATTGTATTTGGATTGGGATTTATGGTACTAAGCCTGATTTACAGAAGGAGAACGTAGAAAGGTGAAATATATGAGATTTGTACTAATTCTTTTCTTGATTTTGTTTGGATCGAATGTGTCATCAAGTTCTGGCGCAGTTTGGGGTTGGTTTGCAACTGAAAATAATTATGAATTTGAATTAGATCTGGATTTTCCTAGTCTTGTTTGGGAGGAAGGTATTCAACAATCATTTGACTATTCTATATCATATCAATCTTTAGGGTCTCACCCTGACGGTGATCTAGAAAGTTTTACCTATGAATTAATAATCTATTACGAATCAACAATAAATCCTGTTTCATTCTTTTTAGTAGTTGATAATGCACCTGACATAAATTCAGGGACAAAAGAAGGGACAACGACTCATACTCCGCCAGTTACTCTAAGCGATAATGAGAGAGAGACCGCATACGTTACTGTCAAAATTTTTAGAGAGTATGCTTCATCAACTTCAACATTTGAATTCGGAGTTGGGTGGGTTCAAATTGCTGATCCGTTATCATTGGAGGATATAACAATGACTGAGACTGTTTATTTAACCCAAACTACAACTGAAATATCTAACCAAACAACAACCGAAACAGAAGAAAACCGATTACCCATAAATAAATTTTCAATGCTGATTGGGTTGTCATTAATGATACTCAGTTACAAACTTCACAGATCTAAGTCTAGAGATATAGAATACTAAAATCCAGCCTTTAAGGTTATGAAAATTCTAAATAAGCCAATTATAATAAATTATTTTTGCGGATAGCGTGCACTATACGAAATTTGAAATTATTTATTGGAAATTATATTTAGATAGGATTGATTAGATTGGGATATAGATATGAATTAACATTGCCTCAAGAAGAATTTTGTATTTTGGGTACATTGTCCCCATAAGAGGTTTCCAGATGCTGAAAGGCCTGCTAAAACTATAACAGGTACTATGTTGATCAATTTGCTTGCGAATATATATTTTAATGACAGAAATATGGTCATAGAGTATAATTGATATTATCATATATTTACAAGGAAACCTTGATTCAGACACCAATCCGAAAGTATTCTGCCTTAAATTTGATCTTTAATTTGATTGAAAATTTGTAATATAGGTGTTTCAAACAAAATTTCATGCTTTCCCAAAAATATCTCCTCCTTAATCCAATTATAAGCAAGATCGAGCATATTCAAATTATCATCTTGGTAGGTTTTAATAGTTTCAATCAAAGTTGCTATCTCAAAAATCTCATATACACCGTTCATACTAAGTAAATCAGAAATAAATTCATTAATTGTACCAGAAATAATATGTCTGATTAGTTCACTTTTGATTGCAACTAAAATATAGGGAAACGAAAGCATTCTATCAGAAATATTCAGAGATAAATTAAGAAGATCATTTATTTTATCTTTGCCATTCTCAATTTGATTTAACAAGAACTCATAGTACATTATAATTACTAGACTAAATCTTAAGTCATCTTCTTTCACAATATTCAGTAATTCTGAATAAGCCCTAACAAGTTCCAAGTATTCATTTTCGTAATTAGTACTAAGGTGGATTTTGACAGATCTCACTTTGATCGAAATTAAATTAATGTATATTTCTCCAATTTCTGGCTTTTCAGATATTTTTCTTATCAATTCATTATACATTTCGATATCTTTTAAATCCTTAAATTCTTTTAATTCAAGCCCTAAATTGACCATTTTGTGGATAGTTTTGATAACATATAATGAACTAATACCACCATTCAAGTTCTTATTATTTGTAGATTCAATATTTACATTATCTAAAAATTTTCTACTAACTTCGAATGACGATTTATAATCTTTAGTTAATATGAACTGTAAATTCTTAATTCTGTAGATTAGATAGTTATTCAAAGATTTAATTTTAGAGTGGCTCTCTTCTAAATTTTTGATTAAATCTAATGCTAAGACATCTTCTCCACGTCTAATATAGATTTCAATCAATGACATATGAAGCTCATGATATTCAAAGAAATAAAATTTAGTTAAATCATTATTATCGATTAAATTGATTGCTTCATTTAAATTTAATATCGATTTATCAAAATCACGTTGTTTGTGAGATATATCAGAACTCAATTGAAGGATGTTGATCATATCAAAAAATAATTTATGATAATCCGCTTGTATTAATGCTTCGGACAAAATTAATTGAATACCAGACATAGATTCAACTTCGTCCAACCAATCTAATAGATTACAATACAAATATTTCAAGAAAATTTCGTCATAATCAACAATATCGCTATCCCAATTTGGTTCTATGAACGCATGTTTCAATCGGGTTGCTCTCTCCTTAACCAGATGAGTCTTATCATCATCCGAAAATTTGGTTTCAAGCAAATTAAAAGCATTTTCAAATTCTTCTTTTGCTGCATTTAATTTCCTCCACCTCATCAAAATCCTCCCTTTCAAACAAATATAACGGAACTCATAAAACTTATCATCCAACGTTTCACCAAACTTCAATATCTGCCCTAATTCAACCAAAGCCTCATGATGCTGGAAGTTACGCATATATCTGATCATTTTCAATTTGTGTTCTAATAACAAAGCTTCATTATCTAACTCATTTTTTAGAAATAATTTGTTAAATCCAGTTTGAACCTCCCATTCACTATTATCAAGAAAAATCGATCCTGCAAAATCTACTAGTTGCACATCGATAATTCCAAATTTTCCAATAGCATTTTCTAAATTCATTATTTTCTGAGTTTTCAAATCAGTTATTCTTGTATACCTACCAATTTCCGCCAAATATTCTTTTACAGCAAATTTCCTTTTTGGATCTTTTGTTTTGCTTTTTCTATTATCAAAGATCTCTTTGGGTAGCAATTTGCTTCTAATCCATAACCATTTAGTAACAGATATTATATCAATATATTCCATTTGCAATATTTTTTTCTTAGTAATTATAAATCCGTTTTTGTTAATCTACACAACAATAAAATATCCGCTCATGATGATTAATCGAATTAGATTTTCCTGCTGTAAAATTATTAAATTGTTTTTTGTAAATCTGAACTTCTCCTTTGTTTTTCAAAATTTCCTTAATTTGGACATCACTCATCTTTGCATTAGATCTTGGATGATTTGAATTCTGAGTGCTATTATAAGAAAACAATATATGTTTCACATCGGCCTCTTCAATTAATTTCTCGAAATATACTGCAGCATCTTTTTTATTGTACTCACTCTTAATTTGCTCACGGTCCATTTTTCGTGCTTTGCCGTACACTTCAGGTTTTTTCCATTCAGTAATATTTTCCAATACGTGATACATATCACTATACTGACGGGAATTATAAGGAGGATCAATATAGAGAATATCTCCAGATATTTCCTTGATTAATTCATTCCCATCCTTTTGGTAAACTTCGTTATTTTCATTATACTCAATTTTGATTAATGGGAGTTTTAATTTCAATTTTTTTAAGTTGTCCAGTTTCTTTCTGTACATATCATAATGTCCAACAGTATTAGCA
>JAAFKL010000266.1 GCA_021399405.1 Candidatus Heimdallarchaeota archaeon
AAATCAAGTATTAATAAACTTCGGAAGAATATTGATAAATCATTTATCCAGTTAGAAGAATACCACAAGTCTGCGATTCTTATGCCTGTAATGAATACTAAACGTTATCCCATAAGTGAATTGAGGTTATTAGGAACGTTAAAGAAAATGCTAGAACGATCTAATAAGTGGGAAAAGTTGGCAGGTGTATTAATTATCAATTCGGGTATAGATACAAAACAAGATAGATCTTTTTTTATTCAAAATCCAAATTTTAAAAAAAATGCAATTTTGGATAAATTTGATTTAATAAATGTCAATAAGATGGAAAGTGAATTAATGGATAGATCGTTAAATCCAATTCTCGCTGATCAGTTTTTAGAAGGCAAAGAAAAAGATTGGATTGATAATCAACCCCAGATGGAAATAAAACAAGATAATCTCTATATAGGACGAGATTTTTTTCATAAATTACCACAAAACACTATTGCTTATGGTTTTAAAACACCAACTGATCAAGGATTTTATTTGCTAAAAAACCATTAGCTATATTGTGCCAAAACCTCTACTAAGAATACTCATACACTTTGATTAGTATAATATTCATAACCTTCAATGAAAAATCGAAAGTAGTGTTTAGTTATTATATTGTTTAATGTATGTCTGAGAGTTTTGACATACTTACGTGTAAGATAAAATCTCTTAATGTGTCATGATCAGATTAGCATAAATTACATTTCATTATACCCATATAAGTGATTGTAAAAGTATAACTTTTTCTTTTCTAATTCCCTTAAAATGGAAATTGACTATGAATCAGGATCATGTCAGTTAAACTTTGAAAATTTCTAATTCCAACATAAATTAAGTTTAGTTGCATTCAGAACTAATAAATTCAAACTATTAGGTGTAGGGGGTATTCACATACAGTTTTGATATATCCAAACCCTATTTAAACCAAAGGAGGTAATATAAAATCATATTGTGTCAATCTATGGTATAGGGAATTCTTTGATTGTATATTGGATTAAAAGACTAGGGTACATATTTGTCATTGATCATACCATGCACAAGGACAATATAGAACGGCCTCATTGGATTAACATCCCTCACTACCTCCATCACTATTTTAGCGTGATATTTTTCCATGAATATATCAAAAATGGATTTTGAAATTTTGATCATATATTTCTCATTTTGGTTAATTAGTTCCACTTTCCCTGAAAATTCTGAGATTAGATTATCAATTAGATCTTTTGATTTTCTTCTTTTTCGTATTGTTATCACCTATTGAATCCAGATAATTATCAATATAAAAATTTCTAAGACCGTTATTTTGTCGGTTGTATGAAAATTTTCTAGCATCAAGCTTTCCATATCCATTTTTGAAACTATTGTCCTTTGCTATTTTAACAAAGGATTGAGAATTACCTAATCTCAGTTTTCATTAACATACTTAACGTTGTCGTGAGTGTTGTTAAACAACAAAGTGAGTAGTATCTTGCAAAAAGTGTTAGAACGAACTTATTGTGTATCCTCACTTAAACATTGATCCAGTTATTTTCCCTAAAATTACCAAGTTTGTTGAATACAACGTTTTGATTATGTCTTTCCCTACTTCTGGGATCAAGGTGACTAGAAAAAAGGGGTCGTTTCAAAAAAAGATGGATGGATATCCTGGTGCTGTTGATGATTTGGTGCATCAATGATGGATAAAAAAGTAATTCCTAATTTACAATCTTCCATTTATTTTTAATTTTCAACAGATACTATATTTATCCCAAAATAAAACTATAACGAAATACTGGAGATTTCTATATTTCAAGCGTCAAAATATTTCTTTAATAACTCTTCTACAAAGTATAAATCTGTTATTTCAGGGATAATAATTCTATTTGGGGTTAAATCAACAAAAAACATTTCAATTTTATTTTCGACAATTAATGAAATGTGTTCACCTTCTTTTTTTCTGCAAAATGTCTCTAGCTCATTTTGAGGTGAATTATGTGGCTCAATTCGATATATCCTCGAGGTTAATTCATCTAAATTAGACAGTCCAAGACTATTTTTTGTTAATTGGATTAATCCTTTTTGAATATCTCCAATATTTTCTAGATCCTCTTTATTTATGCATTTACTCTGAAGATCAGAAGGTAAAAATCTAGCTATCCGATTAATTGTATTTATTAAGCTCACTTGAGAGGATTCGACAAGAGGAAGGAATTGTTTCCTATCCAAGAGTATTAACATAAAACCTAAATTCCAATATATCATGCTAATTAGAAACATTGTATTCTTATTGAGATCATTTTCTGTTATGATTTTATCAAAATCAATTTGAAATATTGAACCACCAATATGTCCATGAGGTTTTTCGCTAAGTATAGAGTAAGCGATTTTTGAAAGGTTCCATTTATTAACCATTAACTGACCAAATTCAACTTCTCTGTTCAAATATAATTGATCGACAATAATGCTAAATTTGAAATGGTTACTCCATTCCTCCCAGAGTTCCTTTCTTACCACTCTATCAATACTACTATTACTCATATAATTTTTGATAGTCTCTATTTTATCTTGATTATCTTCTTCATTATCCCAGATATGAAGTAGATATAAATCTCTTAAAATATTTTCATAAATTGTTCTTAATATGATCTCCACAGAAGAATTCAGCCTGAGTTCAATATTATGAAATGCTGATCTACAAAGGTATAAATTATTTCTGAAATTAATTATTAACAAGTTTAGTAAATAATCCTCATCCATTAGTTGAATTGAATCGTTAAACAATTTCACATGGATATTATAATCAAATTCATGATTATCAATTAAGAATTGTTCAACTAAATCCATCATTGACAGCTCTGAATCTTTTTTATGAGTATAATTTAACCTCCTATTTCTGTCATTTTTCAAATAAAAAGTATTATATTGTATGTAGGGAAATTTATTCATTTCTGACCAAATTTAAGTGATCTTCCTTTTAATGTTTTCTAAGAATGACATTACACGATAGATAGAACAATAACCCTTTTTTTTTGAAGCAAACATCTTTATTCCTTGTATTATTTAGCTTATTTCTCTGATCTTTCATTCTAAGAACATAAATTCATTGATTATTATTTTACCTGAAAAAATGACGAGGGTGGGATTTGAACCCACGAGTGCGAGTAGAGAGCTTTGTGATATTAATGAATATTCAAATAAGTGAGTTGATTACTATCTATTTCCCTGAAACAAACCAGGAAGATTCGTGCAGATGCTAAATTCATTAGAATAAATTATTTATCTTTTCCTTTTCATGTACCTGATGAGAATAATAATTACTACAATCATTACAGATCCCAAATACCATAGGAACTCAGATCCGTTAACCTCTACGATCACTTGATTAACTCTGATTACAATTGAGATCCCCGCAATATTACCCAGCACATCTGTTGCGTTGAGCATCACCGTGTAATTCCCGTATTCAAGTGTTCTCTTGATAGAAAATGAATACCTAGATACGTTGAGGGTCTCATCAAATTCAGGATACCTGATAGCAATTCCATCACCCCAATCAACATCAAAATGAGATAATGGTGTATTGAGATCAATAAGATCGCCCTCGATTTCCAACTCGAAATAATCGCCATATTTGTGGATCTTATGGGTGTAATCAATACTGGGCGGTGTCACGTCATATACGACCACCAATGTATCATTGGCAGTCTGATTCAACTCATTCGTCACCAACAGATTAAGGGTATATTTTCCTGTGTAACTGGAATTGATCATATCTAAAAAGATTGAAGAGTTGTATATTGATACATTATAATGGTAGGTGGTGTTGAAGTTAACGAGCTCGTGTTCATTTTCAAAGATGTGGTACAATGATACATTTGTGATCATAAAATCATTATCAAGTCCATCTGATGCCACGAAATCCACAGTCATATTGGAATTCATCGTGTAAATCAAATCTTCATCGAAAACAGCAATGGGAGTGGATGTGACAACCTCAATTATCTGAGTCGTTAGAAGTCCCTCTATTTGATTTGTATCCATATAGAATACATCCAAACGTATTATACCCGCAGAGAAAGTAGGAAGGCTAACATTGTAAAAAGGAATGGAATTATTTTGTAGGTCATCTTTGTATTCGGAAAATAATACAGCTTTGGAGATAGCAGTATTGTCTTGGGTGGCATTTATAGAATATGCAGAAATATCTGTCTCATTAGCCACCCCAAAGGAAATATCAATAACATCAATATTGGTGATGGTTGTCCGGTTTTCAACACTGTGAGGTAACACTGTAAAATTAATATGAGAAAAACCTGTGTAGATGCGGTGGGTAAGTTCAGTACTGTGAGAACTTATGATTCCGAAATACAATTCGCGTGTCTCAATGGTGATAGTGGTGTTAAAGATATAGCCATTCTCCTCAAAGCGATCCATGGCAATTGGATCTGCATTATATATCTCGTCTTTGCTCTCTGAAATATAGAGATCCATTTCTGGTAATGAAGTCGCATTCATTGTATATGAGATTGTAACAGAGGAATCAAGATCCGCATAATACTGATTACCCTCATTAGTCTGGGATGTGAGACTAGCGTTCACGTTTTTCAATATGGGTCTTGTATCTAGATTGGTAAATATTTGGTGAAAGCCATCATGGGATGGGTATTGCTCGGAAATATTGTTTGCCATACTTCCTGTCCAGGCGAGTGCTTTGAAGGTGGTGTAAGAACTGATCTGGAATATTATTCCATAGATGTCAATATCTACATCAGTAGATTGGTATTCTAATGAGACTATCTCGGTTGCTAACCCATGACCCTGTATGAATATACCATCAAAATTTCTGCTGATGGCATATCTGATCATAATATTGGAACCCACTAAATACTCATCTCTTTGAGGGGTGAGACCGATAAAACTGATGCCATCACTGGTGGAATCAGAGCCACCTATTGATGGATTCATATCATTATTTATCAAAGTAGTATTGAAATCTGCTCCTGTGGGTAACAGTAGTGATACTATTAAAAGCAATAATAATTTCATAATTTGATACCCCCAAATTTCCTAACCAACAGTGGATAGGCGATGACCAAGGCGACAAGTGCCATTACAGGCCCCCAGAATGACCAGTTGAAACCATCTGTCGCTGCGGGCTCTGTGAGTAGAATTGTCGTGTGTACAAGTTCACTACTTGTAGTGGGAGCTGGTCCTACAGGTAGCTCAAGGGTGATAAAAGCAAATTCAGTGTTATTATTCCCGGCCAGATCTGTCAGGGTAACGGAAACATTATGCATTACCCATCCCTTATCAAAGAAATCGAATTCAACTGGAATAGTTATCTGAGAGGAAGTGAAATTCATCTCAAAAATGAACAAGGGTAGGAGCCCATCCACAATTATGTCAATATCCACTATCTCATCATTCTCGGTGAAGTTGAAGTAGAGATTCATGGCCCCTGTCTCATTCATCGTGAGATTATTGAGTGAGGTAATTGAGGGGAGGATCTTATCCACTATCAATTCACGGTGTTCTTCATAGAAGATATTGTAGTACTCTTCTCCCATCTCTATGTGGAGATCAGTATACCCATCCTCAAGTGTATAGGAGATACTCCATAGAGATCCTGTCTCAAAAGTGAAATTCACTTCAGTTTTTTCTACCAGGTTTTCAGAATAATTAAATCTCTCAACACTGAGGTTGGGAGTGGATGTTGAATTGATATCAATCTCAATATAATCGTCAACAAAGGAAATATCTGGAACACCAATTTTTTCCCTCTGTGACAGGTAGAGTAAAACATCCTCGGAGAATATCACTGAATAATACAACCATTCCACAGAGGAGGACACCATAACTCTACCCTGATGTATATCAGTGGAAGTAACTAAGCCACGTTTTCCATTCATTAAATTCA
The DNA here is from genome assembly GCA_021399405.1 of Candidatus Heimdallarchaeota archaeon. The sequence continues at coordinate 5,909 of JAAFKL010000266.1, forward strand.
GTCCACCCTCTATAGATCCACCATTGAATCGCATGGTCTTGGCATGTCTACCCACAGCAGTATTATTTCTGAGTTCTGCAAAGTAGGGTGAATTTGCAAGCTGTGTATTAGCATCATTTGCTTTGAAACCAAATTCCTCGATTAATTGGTTTACTGAACTAATATCAGTTAATATCTGATCTGTCTTTGTTTGGTAGGTAATAAGGAGTGATCCATTATAATTTACAAAATCTCGCAGCAGAGAAATATCACCTGATGCAAATTGTTCGATATCCTCGAGATCAGGTCCAAACAGATTATGCATGACAATCACATCAAACCTTTCTAGACCAAACTCATTGATCTCACCGAATAATAATTCCGGCCAGATGGCTTTTGATCTCAGATAGGAGAATAATGGGTTGAATTTATTGAGGTTGGATATTACACCATCAACAAAATCCGAACTGTAATAATAGTGAAATGCAACTCTTGACACCAGATCATCTGTGATATTTGTTGAGAAAAGATAATAATCCATTTCTCCATTGACATTAATTGAGATATTTCCTTCATAGTAGCCCCTGATTCCCTTAGGAATCCTGATCCCAATTGGCTGGTCAGAATGGTGTACAAGTGTATTAAAAGTTAGGAAAGAACTGATATTACCAGTCACTCCCCCTGTATAATCATGGGATGAGATGAGACTAAAAGGGAGTGATGTATTCAGACCAGCTGGTAGATTATCAAATTCCCCAAATGATGATTGTGGAACATAGCTCACTGATTGCTGGGAGCTAACAGTATTTGCATTTCTCAAAATCTCATACATGAGGGTGAAATTGGGAAGTCCTGCTCCCTGGGAGAAAACGCCATCAAAACTCTTTGCTGACCTCATCAATGCTGCCTTGATCCCTCCTGGATTGTAGTCAATGGCATTGTCATTTAGAGCCTGTATCACAGATGCAATCCCCCCAACAATCATGGGCGAGGCAAAGGAGGTTCCAGAGTAGAATCCAGTTCCTGTTATCACATTTGTGGATTCGACTGTTCCAAAGGCCACCACATCAGGTTTGCTGGTGAAGTCATCCGTGGGACCTCTGGAACTGTAGGTCTCTGTGAGATTATTCTCTGTAATTGCCCCCACACCTATGCCCAGTAAATGCTGACTAGGACCTGAGGGGACAGAATTGTATCCATCATTTCCAATACTCCCCACCAGTAAAATATTGTTCTCATTTAATTTATTCATCAATTCTGTCCAGTTACCATGTCCACCAAAACTTGTATTGATCACTGTCACATTCTGGGAAATCAACCACTCAAATGCCTCGGTGATATTTCCTGTGATCTCATTGTCTCCAATATTGCTCCCCATCTCGGCTGAAACCAGTGTAATGTCTGGTGCAGTTCCAGAAGAGCCATCCATCCCATAAATTACCCCTACCACAGGTGTCCCATGAGATTCTGTTGAGGGTTCATCAACCGGTGCAAAAGAATTTTCTACATAAGATTTTCCAGTAAAGGAATCGTGCAAAAAATCCACCCCGTTGTCAATAATACCCACTTTTACATTATTCCCGGTGTATCCATTTGTATGTAGCCAGTCCAATCCCAGTCTCTGGGTGAGGTTTCCCCAGTCCAGGGCTGCATCAACGGTGATGAAGGGGTGTAGGGGGTAGGATCTACTCTTTGTGTGATCTTTCTCTATCAATTCTTTATCAGTAAATTCTTTATGAAATTGCAATACAGTCAAGCTAGAGAGAATAAGTATTGTCAGAACAAATATCCCATTAATTCTCATGTTCTATACTTATATCTCTTTCACTTATATATAAAAACTGGTTTGATAAAATAAATATCAATAAGATATTAATTTATTGACCTAAATTATTAATATTAGCGAGCTTCCAAAAAGAGAAACCAGATCTAAAGTTAGAATATCACTATGATATTCTCTAGTATGATATTGAATAATGGAGCCAAGATAAAAATAAATAGTGAAGTTACATTAAATGTTTTAATTTTATAGCTTGTATTAATGGATTCAAGAATGTTTTTCTTTTTTGACCAAAGTACTTCAGAACAATAGCTATCTTGTATTAGTGGTGAAATTCGGATACTTTGGTAAAAATTAAAAAAATAAGGTACAAAGAAATAAAGCAAGAAAAGAATTGGTAGTAGAATTTTATCAAAAGTTATTATCCGGGTTCCTGATAATGTACTAATGGAAATAATCAATTTTATCATAACATATATAATTGTTAAGGAGATTGTTGTATTTCTAACAAAATCATTCAATTTATAGGTTTTATATTCGTAATGCTCACCTATATGACGCCCTGAAAATGACATTTTGATTAAATCTGTTGTAATCAAATCTTTTGATTTGTAGAGCAGGTAAAGATAAAAAATCAGATATAATATCAGAACAATGTTAATAATGATAAATAATAAGAATAAATCAGTTTCTAGATATTCCCAAACATTGATTTCTAATTCATCAACTATTTGATCTGCTTCAACATTTTCGTAAATACCAACATTTTCTGAAAATGTAAAATAAACGCTGATTGGGATGTTGATAGAACCTTCATCTGTTTCAAAGTATAAATTTACAAATTGTGCTTTGATGTTAAAATTATTATTATTCCATTCCTCATCCGGATAAACAGTCTGATTAACAGTGATTTCTTGTTGATCAAAAATATCAACACTTTCGTCAACATTCTGACCGGTGATGAACCAACCAACATATGTTCCATTTCCTGTCGCCCATAAACCCAAAGCTCGTGTTGTATCAAAATGCATAGATTTTATCCTATATTCTAATAAAGTATGTTTTATCATTTTCAGTTTTACACTTTGGATAAGAGTAAATGAGTTATCATTTCTAACCAATTCTGCATGGAATGTAATATCTGCAATGTGAAATTTATGATCTTTATCATAAAAGTGGAAGACATCCTCGCTACTATCAGATTCTGCTTGTACCTGCACCATGGGGGCGAATATAGATATCAATAATACAAAATAAAAAACTTGAATTTTTCCCATAATAGGTAGATGTCAATTATGTATTTATAGCTAAAGGAGGGATAGCTAAAAGTAAGCAAAATGAAATGAATTTATATTGCTACCTCCTAAGGCTGAATTGAAAAGTAATTTTTAAAAAAGAATCTGTTTTTCTTTAAATACTTAAGCATGTAAGAAGAGAACAGATGAAATACATTGTATTTTATAGAAGCAATCTTATACCCCATTTAGTTTAATTTTTTTCTATTGTATCGAATTATTTTTTCGATCTTTTCTGCTTTCTAAGGACATAAACAACTAGAGCAATGTTAGGAATGAAAAATTGGGCTCTGACAGTATCTATTTCAGAATAAATCTCATCTTCAGTTTCGATTTCTGATGCATTTGTCATCATATCTACAATAATGTAAGATCTAATCTCTCTGATTATATTCCCAGCATCATCTTCGATTTCAACAAGGAGAGAATACCTGTTTGTCATTAAGGGTATTTTTATCTCTGTAGCATTTACTACCCTTTCACCACCATCCCAGGAGTAGGAAAATGGATAATCATAGATATTTTCCAATATCTCCCCTACTTCAAATACAGTATCATCATCCGGAAGTGTCGGGAAAGTGAAATAGTCCACTATTCCATCAAAAATGTTATTTTCAAGTATTATTCCTTTTGGGTTATTTACTAATAACGCTTTGTGTTCACTAATAAAATGATTTCTCCTTAATGTGAGATTGTTAGATAATCCTATTTCAAAAGCATAGGTTTGGGTTCCATTCACTATAGTATCTTGGAAAATAGTATTATTTACATTCTCCAACTTGATAATTGCATAGCCTGGCTGTTCAAATAAAATATTAATAAACTCATTTTCATTAATAAGCCCACCATCCATACGATTAATATTAAGCTGACCCTTGATGCTATTGGTCTCCATTTTTAATTGATTTGAGTCATAAAATGAAATTGAACACATCCCACTATTATTGGAAAAATTAATAGATCTGGAATTATCGAATGAGAGGTGAAAGTAAGCAGTTTTTAATTTATTTCCTGTGAAGGAAATGTTTTCTACATAATTCACTTTCATAAAATAATCCTCATCGTAGGATGAGAATTCATTATCTCTAATTTGCATATTATTAGAATCCTCGATCGAGAAATATGAAATATTAGATTTTAACATGGATTTTATTATTTCAATATTTGATGCTTGTGATATCTTGAAAATTGGTGCATCATCAGGAATTTGGAAACCTATCGGTACAGATCCATGAGGAATTCTTTCTGCTAAATGGAAAATATTTGTATTGTTGAAAGATATTTCATTCCCAGTAATAACAATTGAAATCATAACAGTTATTGAAGTATCTTTGAAATCAATTCCATTCCCTTTCAAATGGATATAGCCCCCTTCATAATCGAGATAGAAATCCTCACCAACAATTAGGCTGCAATTTATAAATTGATGCCCCTCACCTATGATTTCCAAATAAGAGGAAACAATCAAGGTGACATTTTTAAACGTAACTGGATCTGTAGAGTTGATCAACATATAGCCATTCACATCAAATGTTTGATCTTCATAATGACCTCCAGTAAGAATCTCGAAATTATCAACAGATATTGGCTGAATGATGATCTCATTCATCGTCCCCTGAAAAGGGAGCATGATTAGTAAAAGTAGTAGTACTCTTTTCATCTTGATACATACTGTCTAATTTAGTATATAAAGAAATCACTTTTCTAATTAATTCCCATTCACAACAAAATGATGTTGAATCTCCTCTGTATGCGATTATTTTGCAAATTATAATATTTTTACTAGAAATTGTCATTTAACTAGTTAATCTTAGAAGTGTATCCCGACTGATAAAAGCAATCTCTGCAATGACCTTGAAAGATAATGGTAAACAAATAACTATTGAATATCTGGATAAATACGAGGATTTATTTAAATAATTTTCAACTTCATTATTTGTTGTCCTCAATGGCTTATTTCTTGATATTCGAATCAAGCAAAAGACATTCAATTTTATAATACTAGTGAGGGATAATTCAATTATTTGAATTGATTTGCATGAACCAATTTGATACCTGCCCCCAAGTAGGTTATTAGTGAGAATCGTTTTGTGCTAATTAATAATATCCTGAAATTAATACGGAGGAAAGGGCGCGCTTTTAGAATATTCTGAGTCATGGGGAGTCTGTAGATGTAGATGTGATTTTGCAGAATAAATGAAATTATAAGCAAGTTGTTGAGACTCTAAGCAGAATTAATAAGACTCAATAATTAAATGTCACATTAGTGATTTGTCGTTGTTAATTTTTCAAAGTATGCTACAATTTAATACTTGATATTTTTGTAGCGGAAGGCTAATATTTTATATTTTAATTGATTTGAAACCAATACTAGACTCCAAAATTATTTTTTGTATTTTCTAATCAATGGTAACAAGAATATTGAAAGAAGAAATATTGTTGGAAATGGTAAGGGACCTCCGATCCCATCTTGTGTATCGGTTATAGTGTAACCAAAAGTGAGTTCAATTTTTTCAGTTGCAATATCCCACTGGTGAAATTTTACTATATCGGCCGTAACTAATAATTTATCCTCCTCATTCCAATCTATAGAATTTATTTTTTTAGTAAAATCATGGGGAATTGCATCAAATGATTTTATTTTTGTGTTGCTAAGTATATTCCAAATATTTATATATCCTTCTTCAGATCCTGTAGCAATCAAAGTTTCATTTTTGTTAAGGCATATAGCAGTAATAGGTGAGGAATCATCATTAATCGTAAATTTTTCCTCTCCTGTCTCTGAGAGAAAATGAATGTTGTTATTTTCTGCAGCAACTAAAATACTACCATTATTGGTCCAGGATAATGAAGAGACCTCATGATCATAATCAACTTTTTTAGTTTCATTTGTAGAAGCATTCCAAATAATGACTGATTTGTTACCATATGAGACTGCAATTAAATCTTTAATAGGATTGTAATCCAGATCATTTACACTCCCCGCTGTTAGAATTAAACTACTCAACAATTCACCATTAAAACTATCAAGTATTAATACTTTACTACTATTTGTGCCGACAGCAATTTTCGAATCATCAAAACTCCAACCTACAATGGTAACTATGTCAAATTCTTTTGAAATTCGGAAAGTAACGACTTTTGCAGTAGATAGCTCCCAGATGTTTACAGAAGAATTTTCATTAGCTGAAACTATCTTTGTTCCAACAGAATTCCATCTGACCGAATAGATTTCACCAATTGAATAATCCCAATCATCTTGATTATAATCAGCAAATTCTGCATTGTTGGCATTCCAGTCTAATACTTGACCGTCATCTGACCCTGATACAATAATAGTACCATCAGGACTCCAGTAGGCGTCATTGACATGATCATTGTGGCCAACTAATTGGATACTTGTTGCTTGAGTAAATGTACTAAAGCATAATAAGAATAAGATTAATAATTTTATTTCCCCCAGAATGGCTTTCATACAATATTTACGACTTAGGCTTTTAAAAACGTAATTATTTCATGTAAATATTCTGAATATTTCTTTTCATTTTAAGGTCAAAAAGTAAAACTCTGAATTTCCTTGGATACAATTCTACTCCTATTTTATTTTCCCCATTAACAAGTTAAATATAAATACCTTAATTTTTTCCTTTATTGCTGCAAATTTTGCTAAGAACCTATAATTAGGAATTTTAGTTTTATTTGTTTATAATTTTATGATGAATTATGTCATCGGTATTATTACTGTTTGAAAATTGTAAGTATACACTTATGGGTTAATTTAATATTCATTTCATAGTTAATATTCTATTAAATTCAATAAATTATTAGACTTCAATCAAGTTTAATAATTTGAATGCCTCTGAATCATCAGCATAAAATCCTTGCCTGAGTTCCCACCATTTTCCATCTAAAACCCATCCCCAAAATGAATAATGGGCATTGTCACCGGAATTTGTGCCCCACCAACTTATTTCATTCATTACAGAAGAATCTCTATTTCCCCAATCATAGTATTCCTCTCCATCTTCTCTAATTAAAATAGTGAGTGTATGACCAAGCTCATGTTTAACAACTGCAATTTGTTTATTAATGTCGGAATTATCACCTGCATAAGCATCGTTTATTGGGTATTCTGCAATAAAGAAAAATGGTTTAAAGTAAAGCGTGTCTTCTTCACCTTCTTTTTGGAATCTAATCCCGAAACCAGCTACATCTTCTCTCTCGTCATCTAAAGCATATTTACCCCAAACTATATATCGATGATTATCAGGATGACTGCTACCTGGATCATTTATCTGAGCAAATTCATCATAATAATCTTGCAATTCATCTTCATCAACATATTCATCAAAATCTAGCTCTTCATCTTTGAAGAAATTAATTCTCTCATATCCATTCTCATAATAATAATCACTAACATCATTGAACACACTCATATCTGGTTCCCAACCCTCAATCCAATCTACTTCAACATGTAAAGCTAGATATCCAATTTTTAACCAATTTAGTCTCCAACCCTTTTCATAATATTGCCCGGCACGAATCCTTAGAGCCAATGTATGAACTGTCCGTCGGGAGTAATTTCCTAGATCAATTTCATTTCCAGTATATCCGCTAGAACCAATTACAAATTCGGATACTATTAAATCTCCATCAACATAAATTGAAAGATATCTGTTATAAATATCATCTACCCTATCTAAATCAAGAGATAATCTAACATCATCTCCTCCAATAAACTTCGTTTCAATTTCAGATTTCCATTCTTTAGGGAAATATTGGCCTGAAAATGCAACTTGATCAGCCCAAGTTGGATCCATATATGCGTACTCCAATAACCATGCCTGATCGTTAAATGCACCCCAATTTATTTGCAAAGTAACATCATCTCCTGCAGCGATATTGCCCAAGGATATATAGAATTCATTACTTCCCGACCCCACATACCCTGAATACTTTTGAACGGCGTTTACAAATACTTTGAACACTCGGAGCCAAATATCATTTATTCTGCTTATTTTTATGTTCAGATAAACTTGGGATTCACTAGATGGCGTTTCAAAAATAATTTTAGCATAATTCATTTTTGCAAAATATGTTCCTTCTTTTGTAATAAAATGTGCAGTATCATCTGCAAAATCTGTGTCACTACCTCCATTTGCAATAGTGGAAGACATAGTGGTGAAATTAATCACATATTGATTTATATCAACATTTTCAAATTCCATCAGAGGTATTGTGTCATTCGTCTGTGATTTAATCTTTTCCTCTTGAATTTTCATTATTTTTTCTTGTTTATCTATTTTTTCTAACCTTTGTTTTTCTCTCTCAGTTATCTCTTGCTCTGGACTAAGTTGATTTGCTAGTTTAGCTTTTGCATCTTCCTCTGATCCAATAATTTGATGAAGCATTTGTCCTTCAAAATTTTTATTTCTATCAGAGTAGTCCATTTCTACTTTTTCAGTAGCAGACGGTAACTCTTGACCAAAAGTTGATGCAATTGATGATCCCAAAAAGATCATTATTAGTATTAGAAAATTAATTTTTTTCCTCATTTTTAATTCTTACCTTTTAAATAATAATGAATTAAACACTATTATTTGTAAAGTAATTTTGTTTTCAGTATTTAAACCCAAATACTTTTTCAAATTAAAACTTTATAAAATATATGAAATATTATATATTAAACTACATCAAACTCAGTCTCAATTATTCTTCAAAAATTCCAAAATAATGAACATTTGAAAGTCAAAAAAAAAAAAAAATTAAAAAAAATGGAAATCACATAAAATTTTCAGTCTTAATATATAAATCAGTGTCATCTATCCTGCAAAGTCACAGTAGATGGGGTCTCAGATCTATTAATCGATTATCTAATTTGGCCCAGAAGTTGATGATAATAGTGAATGGGATATTAAAAATTTATTAGAGAATTAATTACCTATCTCTGAATTTTGTATTAGGTGTTTGGATCATAAAAATTCCATTTCATATTTCTCGAGAATTTCTTCAGTTATGCAATCACCATCATCTCGTAATACCATGGCTGCAACTGCTTTAAAAACCTTGAAACTCTTCTGAGATTCACAATTGTCTCATTATTGGCAACCTTGGAGCATAGCTTGAATATTATTCTGGAAATCTTTTTCGATGATAGGTGAGATGGTTTCGGTAATGGTAGGAACCTTTCATATCCTGCAATAAATTTTCTAAACTCAATATCAAATTTCCATCCATCTAATACTGAAAAATTCTTTGCTGGACATCTGTCTGCAAATTGTTCATCAAGTAGAAATATGTTCTGAGTTTTTTTTGTGCCAACAGGGACTAATGGGACACCACCAAGCAATACTACTCCTTTTAGTGAGTTTGGTGTTGTCTCTGTTCTCTTACTCAATGCATGTTGGATCTCATCCACAATTAAAATGCTCACGCCTGTCTTTCTCAATAAATTAATACAAGCCTTCTCCAATTGGATAACTGTATATTTACTTAATTTTTCAGGAACTATGGGATAATTAAATGGTTCTGCATGTAAAATACTAATGTACAAACTCTTTAGTCCAAGGTCTGCATCAGGTAGTACACAATGAGCAACAATATGCTGTTCTACATCTCCAAGATTAATATCATTATTATGATCATCCTTAAATTTATTTACAATAGTTGTCTTTCCCATCCCTGTTTCACCAATTATAGATAAACTATCGAGGTCAATATTAGGTTTTTGAGGCTGACTAATCACCCATTCAAGGTAATTAAGTATTTTTCAGCCTTCCCATAAGAAATAAAATGGTCTTTTCTAATCCAATCTAATTGTTCCTTTTTGGATCTTTTCATTATTTCATTTGTCTCCTCATTTAGATGGTTGTAATTATGTATTTGCGACCATATTTTGATTTCAACTAGGCATTACTTTCAATTACCTCTGTCTCAGAGTAGTTACGATGATGTCGTTTAAACTGATAATTGATGGTAGTTTATATATTATAATTATGATAATATGATAGGTAACCAGTGTGAAGATAGAAAACAGAGAGAATTTGGATCCATCCCAAAGGTTAAATTACGATTTATCCATTGGGAAATTTAAAAAATACATTAGGAAATTAGTTAAGAATGGAGATTTCTATATATCATTTGAACTCAAAAAGGATCTGTATCCTCAATTTATCGATGAGTATAATGGAATACTTTCAGTTAATATTTCATTTCTCGGACCACTTAATCCTTACTATAAGGTGTTTGTAGGCATTGTTAAAATATAATTTTATAGTTTCTTTTTTTTAACCTTTGATTTATGATTTTGATTTAATTTTGTGAAAAATTGGAAGTAATCTTATGTAATAATAGAGTGATTTTTTTTTAATGTAATTGGAAACCTTGTTTTATCAGCTAGCTGCTAGCTAGCTTAGCTCAATTCAATCTCTGCCATGTTTAACCAACTTGCATGAATTGGTATAAAATGAACTTCAAATCGTTTTAAATAATACATTGCCTCTTCAGGAGTCAATTCTTCATATAATCCTCTCAACCGGTGAGTATTCAGATTATCCTGAACAAGGACCTATTACCTGATGTTGGAGCAGAGGGATTCTACGGCCAAGAGAGTTTGAGGGAGATTGGTAATAATCTCTTTTTATTTTCAGTGAGAAGAACTGGGATTGAAGATCTTGGAATACAAGCAGGAATCAATTTCTTATACTATTGAATTAAATGAGGGAACTTTGAGTTCAGAGGATTTGATTTATACAATGGAGCTTATGAATAAATGTATAACATTAGATATTTTCCTTGATCTAATTCTCTCACTCAATCAGAATGATCTGGAACAGAATATAGAATGATGAGTGTGGGATTTGAACCCACGAGTGCAAAACGCACCAGATTTCAAATCTGGCTATTTGGGCCATGTTCCTAGAGGAGATTCTTTGGGCAATTTTAGCATTCTTTTAAATCGTATCTCAAACTATAAATACAATGTCCGTTATATTCTATTAGCCTTAATAGAATAAAATAATGTCTTGAGGTCAATTATCACCCCCTGTATGAGACAGCCTGGTGACCTGTTCTGATCTGGGGAATCTCAAACGAGTTTTGGGAGAGTTGATAGACCCAACATGCCTCCGATTCTATTTCCCTCCAGGTTTTACAAATAGATCTGAAAATAGATCTAACCGAGTGAATACAGGCATGTATTCCTTGAGAACAAGGAGAGAGGTTGAAGGACCGAGTATCCTAACTTTAAGTGTAGGAGTAACAATACCCAATGCTCCACACTATTCAGACAACGTTTCCTGTGGTATTGACTAAGGAAAACGGATCTATTCGCACATCTGTAGCGAAATGGAACTCCATTAAATAGATGGAAGTTCGAGACCAATCAGCGATTGGATCTCTTAAGACAAGAAGTACCCTTACATACAAAGGGCATCAAATGACAACGGTATAAATTCAAAAGTATGTCACGAATTTATTAAACCTCATACTCGGCACCTGAATGCAATAAGTTAGACGAGGTCAGATAATGATAAGTTCTAAAGAAATTACCCCATTAAACCCAATCCAAGACAAGGCCTCATCCTTATGGGATGCTGAAAACTTAATACCTTGTTGTCCAATACTACCTTCTAATATTGTGGATTTCATAAAATCACTTGGAAGGCCAATTAAACTAAAAGCCATTGCAAGGTGGGATTTACCCCATCTGAAAAATATTCAAGGTAATATTTCTAATGCAGGCTATAAACTCATACAAAATTCGTCTGAAGAAGAGGATAGTAGCGACGAGATTATTAAAAAGGAAATAATTGCAAATCTAAGAGAAACATTAAATCTCTCTTATCTTATACTCATTACAAGTGATGGAGGTTACCTGAATATTTTGGAAATGGTACCTGATACTGAAATCATTCTCATTTGTAATCCTTTCATAACTTCATCAGATTATGAAGGCACAGGTATAAAGATTATTCCTTATTTCACTCTATGTAATTGTGAAATTGCATGTGCACTTCTTTTTAAGTGGAGGCTGAGAACTGATTTAGATAATGTCCTCTTAGAGCTATTTAAAAAATACTATGATGAGGATCATGTAATCAATACTCTATCTGTCATAGGTAGGAAAATCAGAGAAACATTGCGACCGATAATAGGTGAATTAGATTGGAGTGAATCTAAATTCAAAAAGATGAAAGATATCTCTGAAGAATTAAGTCTAAATGTAAACTAATATTAACTTATTTGGATCAAAATTAAAGAGGTTTGAGATAGAATTCCATATTGTAATAGATAAAATGCGGGGCAAGAGCCCCGGGTAGATCTCTTGCACTGTTAGGATTCACATCTGTAACAAATTCAAGATAATGGAAACTATTAAATACGTTAGAACTTTCTCTGAAACCTTATTTGATAACTTAACAAACTTCTTCGCAACTATAAACACTCTATGCTTTTCTTGTCTTTCAACTTTTGAACAGGAAGAGATCAACCAAAAATGGTTGATGTTATCCATATCCACCAAATATTTAATGGCTATTCAAGTAAATAAATATCCCATCATATATTCAGATTTGAACCACATTCAGTACACCATTTTGCAGGTTTCTTAAATATATGATCGTCGGATTTACATTAGATATTTTCATCAGAATTTGCCTGTCTTTCTAATCTTACCAATTTTAACTTCATTTATCTAAGTTTTGAATTTTTTATTATTATTATTTCATTAAATCTGATAAAAGGTGTAAAAAACTTCTCGTATCTTCCAGTATATTGAAATTCCTTTATTTCTAATGCATCTAATACTATATCTTCTATATGTTTACAAACCGGATGGTCATTTCCTATTTCTACTTGAATAATATGCATCATTATTAGGATTCTTCTAGTTCGACCTGCTAGTTAAACTTGTATATAGTTCTGTGATGGAGTACAAGCTCTCTGGATATCCATATATAAATGATTAAAATCATATTCAATCCCTTTTAATATTTCATTATTATCTAATTCCAATTGATTTAACATATTCTGATTATCTATAAGTAAGTCTTCTACTGCAATTCTTGAATTTGCTGATTTTCAAATTAATGCTATATTTCATTTCAAGTTTTATGCTTGGTACAAGCATTTTCCCACCAATTAGTTAATAATACTTTTTTTTTACGTTTATCAGAATATATTTAAGCAATCACAAAAGGATTTAAAATAACCATCTTTGTATCTTTAACAGACGAAACCAAATGAGTTATACTGATTCACAATTAAGTCAAATATTCAATAAAAACCCTGACTCTTGCTATATTTGTAATAGGCAAACACTAATTGGCAAACATGGAGACCCATACAAATGTCAACAAGGTGGTTGGCAAGTTGACCATGCAAATCCTAAAGGACAAGATATAATGAGTAACTGGTTTCCCGCTTGTTATCCGTGTAACAATGAGAAGTCGGACAGAACTGTAGAGGTTTTTAGACGATGGATTCAAAGCGTATACGGTAACAACATACAGAGATATCGGTCTGAAATATGGAGAAAATATTGTCTATAAAAACCAGACAGAATACAAAGAATACTACTGACACACTAATTAAATGCCAAATTCAATCTCGAGACATCCTTAAAACACAGATAAACATAAAATTCACCTCAAAACATGAGAATTAATCGTGTCCTTTCCTGTAAGTTTCCGGAACACAACCGCCTCCGCTGAATACCACACCGCTAGTTATGCTTAGCTTTCTCTGTTCCTAGTTGGCTACCTGTCTCAGTGTGTTTTATGATTATTCAGCTCATTGGAAATTCATCAATACTTGAAAAATAATGGGAGGTTATGATTTCATCTTAAAGAAAGGGTAATTATTACCTAATGATCTGACAATTGCCCTAGAATCCTTTTATTAGGCATTTTTTTCTTGATTTTCTATCTTTAGGGAAGATAGTAGTATTCTTATGTATCCCAATTCAAGCAGAATTAATCATGTGGAAATTGTAAAGAATTTTAAAGCATTTAATTGGGGGAGGGAGAAGAACGGAGTACAAAAAATATTCCTCCGTTCTCAACCTTGATAATTACCT
>JAAFKL010000267.1 GCA_021399405.1 Candidatus Heimdallarchaeota archaeon
GTCACCCACCTTAAGTTTCCTAACATCCTCCTCAGTGAGGGGAAGTTTCAGATTATAAACAGCCATTGGATGTTTGACCTTGATTTAATATACAAACATTATCAATGTGTACGGATTATGTTTACTATTTTAGCAATAAAATATCAGAATGGGTTACTTTATGGTGAAAAGCTAATGATTGATTTGATAATTGTGATAATCGTAATTATGACATTCAAATTTTTCTACATGGAGAAGAAATTTTCAGCTTTTATTCACATATTACTTTAATTTTTATATTATTTTTCAAAACATACTGATTAGTTTCTCAAGTAAGCCTAACCTTATATTTTTTGAGAAAAACCAATCGATAGAATGCAAATATTTTCTGAGACTGATGAGATTTTAAGGAAATATGACTTCAAGGGATCTGCCATAATTCAAGTTTTATCAGATTTACAGGATTTTCATAGTTATTTACCTTTTGAAAAATTGGAATATATCTCAAAAAGGTTAAACCTTCCTCTCTCGAAAATATACGGGATAATTACATTTTATTCTGATTTTAAATTAAATAAACCTGGCAAATATAATATTAAGAGCTGTCATGGTACAGCATGCTATGTAAAAAATGCAGAAATGATAACAAATACATTAAAATTCGATTTTGAGATTGAGCCAGGCAAGACAACATCGGATGAAATATTCTCAATGGAACATGTATCCTGTATTGGTGCATGTGCCCTTGCACCCGTAGTAGAAATAAATGGCGAAGTACACGGTGAGATGGATAGCAAGAAAATGAGAAGGATCGTTAAGAAATTAAAACGAGAGGCTGAACATTTATGAATAAGACTATTCGGATTTGTATGGGTACAGGTTGCATCTCATCAAAAGCAGATGAAGTAAAGGATAAATTCGATGAGTTAGCTGAAGATCATGATGTGGAAATTTCAGGGTGCCATGGTTTCTGTTCTCAAGGCCCTATTGTGGTTGTTGATGACGTATTTTACTCCAAAGTCCAAAATAACCTAGTGGGAACCATTATTGATAGTCACTTAACCCAAGATATTCCAGTTAATAGCCTCTTTTACAAATCACCATTAACAAATTTAGCAATCGCTAAGTACAGGGATATACCATTCTATAGCAAGCAAACAAGAATAGTCCTAGCAAATTGTGGGAATATAAATCCAGAAAAGATTGATGAATACATCAACATTGGTGGTTACACAGGTCTTAAAATTGCCCTCAAGAGTACACCTGAGGAGGTAATCGAAGATATTACAAAATCAGGTTTAAGGGGAAGAGGTGGTGCAGGTTTCCCTACTGGAATGAAATGGAATTTTGCTAGAAGGGCATATGGTACACCCAAATATGTCATAATCAACGCAGATGAGGGTGATCCTGGAGCTTTTATGGATCGATCCATTTTGGAAGCAGATCCACATTCGGTAATTGAGGGGCTAATCATCGGTGCATATGCTATTGGTGCTCCCTATGGTATTATTTATGTCAGAGCGGAGTATCCACTGGCTGTTATTCGATTTAACCTTGCGATAGAGCAGGCTAGAGATAGGGGTTACTTGGGTGAAAACATCCTTGGATCAAATTTCTCCTTTAACATTGAAGTTTATGAGGGTGCTGGAGCATTTGTCTGTGGGGAAGAGACTGCCTTAATCAAATCAATAGAAGGAGGGAGGGGTAATCCAGTTGTCCGACCACCTTTCCCTGCAACTTCAGGGCTATGGGGTAAACCAACCAATATCAATAATGTGAAGACTTGGAGTGCTGTTGCATGGATTATGAGAAATGGTTGGGAAAAATTTAGTGATATTGGGACTGAATCCTCCTCTGGTACTGCAATATTCTCTCTCACTGGAAAAGTGAATAATAGTGGCCTGATCGAAGTGCCTATGGGTACAACTCTCCGAGAAATAATCTATGAAATTGGTGGTGGAATTGAGGACGGAAAGATTTTGAAGGCGATTCAAACTGGTGGGCCATCAGGTGGCTGCATACCTGCATCTCTTATTGATACACCTGTTGATTATGAAACCATGGCTAAAGTTGGTTCAATAATGGGAAGTGGAGGTATGGTGGTTATCGACGAAGACACCTGTATTGTTGATTTTGCTAAGTTCTTCTTAAGATTCACGCAAGAGGAATCGTGTGGAAAATGTACCCCATGCAGAGAAGGTACTCTGAGGGCTCTACAGATCCTCGAAAGAATCACACATGGAGATGGCAAGGTGGAAGATCTGGATGAACTAGAGACTTTGAGTGAGGTCATCAGGGATACCTCGCTTTGTGGATTGGGAATGACTGCCCCTAATCCTGTACTTTCAACCATGAAATATTTCAGAGATGAGTATCTTGAACACATACTTGAACATCGCTGTGTGAGCGGAGTTTGCCCTGGTTTGTTTAAGCTCAAGATAGATCAAGATGCATGCCGAGATTGTGGTATATGTCAAAAGAACTGTAGCTTTGACGCAATTCGTGGAAATAAAGAGGATGGCTTTGTTATCATTGATGAATACTGTACCCAATGCAAAAATTGCATAGCCGTATGTCCTGCAGATAGTATTAATATTGTGGAGTGATGTGAAGATGTTAGAAGTTAAAACCAGTTTGAGGATAAAAGTCGACGATCAGGAGATAATCGCTTTTCAAGATGAAACTTATTTAGAAGCACTTCAAAGAGCTAATATCTATGTTCCTACGATGTGTTATGAGAAGGAATTAATTCCATCTGGTGCTTGTCGGCTTTGCATAATTGAGGTGGAGAGTACGGGAAAACTAGTTTCGGCTTGTACTACACCAGTTGCTGACAATTCTGTAATTTATACTAAAAATAAGAGAATAAATAAAGCTAGAGAAGTTCTACTTGAACTAATCTTAGCAGATCACCCCCTTATTTGTACTGTTTGCGATAAGCAGGGGAATTGTACTCTCCAAGCACTGGCATATGAGTACGTCCCAGCTGAAAAGCTGAAAAAATACATGGATCCTGATGATAAAATTTCGGATCTTGTAGAAGAAAATGAATTCTTCAAATTAGATTACTCAATGTGCATCAAATGTGGAAAATGTGTACAGGTTGTAGAAGAGCTCCAACATTGCGGTGTGCTAACTATGCAAGGCAGGGGTGTAAATGTTTTTCCGACCCCTGGCTTTGACAGAACATTTGCAGAAGCTGGCTGTGTGGCATGCGGTAATTGCGTAACAGTCTGTCCAGTTGATGCCTTGAAGCCCTTAAGTATTGAAAATCTTGAAAGAAAAGGAAGAGAGGTTGATTCAATACGAACAACCACAACTTGCGTATATTGCGGTGTTGGGTGCCAATTTGAAATTGTTACTAACAAACGGACCAACAAAATTGTCTATGTAGATTCAAATAGTAATAATGAAGTAAATGGGTTAGCTCTCTGCGTTAAAGGCAGATATGGTTGGGACTTTATAGATCATCCCGATCGTCTAAAATACCCACTAATAAAGAAAAATGGGGTTTTGGAAAAAGCTACATGGGATGAAGCATACGATTACATTGAATCCAAATATCGATTAATTCTAAGTGAACATGGTCCAGAAGCTTTTGCATTTCTGAGTTCTGCTAAATGCACAAATGAAGAGAATTACCTAATGCAGAAATTATCCCGTGCTGCAATTGGCACAAATAATATTGACCATTGTGCGAGACTTTGTCATGCCTCCACGGTAACCGGGTTAATTAGGACACTGGGGTCAGGTGCTATGACCAATTCAATTGATGATCTTACAAATGAAGCAAAAGTGATTTTTGTTATAGGATCTAATACTACTGAAGCACATCCCGTAATTGGTGTAAAAATCAAACAAGCAGTCCATCAAGGAAAAACAGAATTAATTGTTGCCGACCCAAGACAAATTGAGTTGGCACGAATGGCCAAAATCCATCTTCAACAGAGACCTGGAACCGATGTTGCCATAATCAATGCTATGTTGAAAGTAATCTTTGATGAGGGATTGATTGACAGTGACTTCATTGCTAACCGAACAGAGGGATTTGAGAAATTAAAGGAAAAAATCGATTCTGAGAATTTAGATGAATTATGCGTTATAGCTGGAGTTCCAAAAGAGAAAGTAATTGATGCTGCTCGTCTTTACGCAAAAGCTGAAACAGCAGCCATTGTTTACTCAATGGGGATCACACAACATTCAACAGGAACATATAATGTCGTATCTTTGGCTAATCTTGCAATGACAACAGGACACATTGGAAAACCTGGCACTGGTATCAATCCTCTAAGAGGGCAGAATAATGTCCAAGGGGCTTGTGATGTAGGTGCTCTCCCAGATGTATATCCTGGATACTTACGAGTCGATAACCCATCATCAACTGAATTCTTCAAAGATGCTTGGAACAAAGATACACTATCTCAGATTCCCGGATTAACAGTTGTAGAGATCATGCAAGCTGCAGCAATAGGTAAAATCAAAGTGATGCATATTATGGGTGAAAATCCCGCATTATCAGATCCTAATATCAACAAAGTCCGAGACGCATTAAACACAGTTGACTTTCTGGTAGTTCACGATCTCTTCTTAACTGAAACAGCAAAATATGCAGATGTTGTCTTACCTGTGATGAGTTTCGCTGAAAAGGATGGTACATTTACTAACACTGAACGTCGGGTGCAAAGAGTGAGAAAAGCTCTAAATCCAATTGGTGATATAAAAGCAGATTGGGAAATTTTAATTGAACTTCTCAATCGTTTTGGTGTGCCTTCTAATTATAAATCAGTCTCTGAAATTTTTGATGAACTGGCTCAATTTACTGGTATTTACAAAGGGATGAACTATGAACGAATTGATAAAATCGGACTACAATGGCCTTGTCTTGATGAGAATGATCCTGGAACAAAAGTTCTTCACACTAATACCTTCACTTTGGGCAAAGGTCGAATGATCCCAGTAGATTTTGAAGGTGCTGCAGAATTGCCTGATGATGAATATCCACTTGTTCTGACAACTGGACGGAATCTCTATCATTTCCATACTGGTGAAATGACACATAGAAGTAAGGGTTTGCATGAACGAAGACCATATGAAACCACTGAGCTAAATCCAAAGGATGCAGAAAGACTTGGGATTAAAGAAGGTGAGAAAATGTTAATCAAATCACGTCGAGGAGAATTAGTTACAGTTGCTAAAATCACTAAGAAAATATTGGAAGGTGTTGTATTTATGACATTCCATCATAAAGAAGCAGCAGCTAATCTCTTAACAAATGATGTTCTTGATCCGTTTGCTAAAATTCCCGAATTAAAGGTCTGTGCAGTGCATGTAGAGAAGCATGAAGAGAAAATCACTATAGAATCATCACTTGAATAATGCGCGAAGGTCCTTAGGCTTTAGTTTCTCAATTTTGAAATATTATCTCCTTCTTTTAGCATACAACGTACCTAATCCAAAAATTGCTATCATGCCTATCATTGCAATAGCAATATTTTGAATACCATTGTTAGATCCCGTACCATCTTCAGATGAAGTACTTGAAGTTGAGGTGGTTGAAGATGTATCAGGAGGGATGGTGATACTAACTTTGTTAGAACCCAAGCTTTCTCCATTGATGTTTAAGGCACAAACGATATATTCGTAGGTTGTTCCTTTAACTAAATCTGAATCAGTTTCTGTGAATTCAGAGGTTGTTGAAATCAAGGATAAAGTTTCATTATTCGTCGAGTTTCTATATACGTGATATTCAATAATTGGGGATCCTCCATCAAATCCAGCTTCCCATGAAAGGATGGCTGTTTCTGATTCCTCAGTGCCGACAAGATTTATTGGTGCATCAGGGACAGATGTAGGAGTCGCAGAAACTTCGTTGGAGAAATCACTTTCACCAATTTCATTGGTCCCTGTAACCACATAGTAGTAGATCAAGCCATTATCCACAGCCTTATCCTTGTAGAAATGATGGGTCAGGGGTAAAAGCGCAATTGGATCTGTGTACAGACCTAAAGGCGATGTAGATCGATAAACTTTGTATTCAAAAATGGTTGATCCTCCATTCATTGGGTCATTCCATGAAATAGAAACAAAGCTATCCCCAGATTCTACAATTTCAATCACAGGTTCAGTTGGTAATGTTTTTGGTGTTACATTAATTTCTTCTGTAAATGCTCCCATTCCTTCAAAGTTAACAGCTGCTACTTTGTAAGTATATTTTGAACCCAAAAATAGGTATGTATCATTATATTCCAGTGCACTTACATTTGCAAATGAGGCGAATTCAGTTCCATCTAATGATCGATAAATTCGGTATTGACTAATTGTATAACCCCCATCATCAATAGGTGTATCCCATTTTAAATATGCATTATTTGAGTCATATAACTCAACTGAGAAGCTTATTGGGACTGTAGGTAGTGCTGCAGGGGTGACAGAAATGGTAGAAGATTGCAGACTTTCTCCTTCAGAATTCACTGCAGTAATAGAATATGAATATGAAACTCCGTTAGAAACTGCATTATCAGTATAGCTCAAGCCGACTGATTGAGTGGTCAAGTAAATACCATCTCTATAGATTGTATAATCAATAATTGTTGAACCTCCATCAACAATAGGTGATATCCAGGTTAATGTTACGAATGAATTGCCGTAAGTTGCAGATAAATCCGTGGGGACACTTGGGATTGTTCTTGGTGTTTCACTAACCACCAATGAAGACGTACCTTCACCTTCAGAATTTACTGCAGTGACATAATAATTGTATAACATTCCATTGTTCAACCCAGTATCAGAATAACTTGTACCAACACTAACAGTTGCTATTAAAATACCCTCTCGATAAATTCTATATTCAATAATGACAGAACCTCCATCATCAACTGGTACATCCCAATTTAAATCTACAAATCCATCTCCATGAGTTAGAGTTAGATTTTGAGGTGCACTAGCTATAATCGAAGGAGTAACATTGATGGTATTTGATTCAAGACTTTCTCCTTCAGAATTTATAGCCATTATTTTGTAAGAATAAGATATTCCATTTACGGCTGTCAGATCCGTGAAACTTGTACCAACTGTTTGCGTAGTTTGATAAATACCATCACGATAGATGTTATAACCAGTTATTGTAGCTCCACCATCATCTGTTGGTGCGGTCCATGTAAGTGCTACATATGAATCTCCATAACTAGCAGATAGATCGGTTGGAGCTCCAGGTATTGTTTTAGGTATAGCGTTTGTCGCAGTTGATTCTAAACTTTCACCTTCAGAATTCCATGCTGTCACAGCATAGGAATAAGATACCCCGTTAGTTACAGCATTATCGGTATAGCTTGTACCAACCGTCTGGTTAAACAGGTAAACTCCATCCTTATAGATTGTGTAAACAATAATTGTCGCTCCTCCATCATCTGTTGGTGCATTCCATGTAAGTGTTACAAATGAATTTCCATATCCCGCAGAAAGACCAGTGGGTACGCTCGGCAATGTTTTGGGCGTAACATTAGTCAAAGTAGATTCTAAACTCTCGCCTTCAGAATTCCAAGCTGTGACTGTATAGATATATAATATCCCATTAGTTGCAGTGCTATCTGTATAGCTGGTCCCAACTGTTTGATTAAATAAGTAAGATCCATCTCTATAAATTGTGTATACAATAATTGCTGAACCACCATCATCTGCTGGTGCTGTCCATGTAAGTGTTACATAAGAATCTCCATATCCAGCAGAAAGACCCGTGGGTACGCCCGGTAATGTTTTGGGTGTAATATTTGTTGCAGTTGATTCTAAACTTTCACCTTCAGAATTCCATGCTGTCACCGTATAGGTATATGATGCCCCGTTAGTTACAGTATTATCTGTATAGCTTGTACCAACTGTTTGGTTGAACAAGTAAAATCCATCTCTATAGACTGTGTAAGCAATAATTGCTGAACCTCCATCATCTGTTGGCGCAATCCATGTAAGTGTTACATATGAATCTCCGTATCCTGAAACTAGATTTTGTGGAATTCCTGGAGTTGACACAGGAGTTAAAATCACACTATTTGAATCAATTGACTCACCTTCTAAATTTACAGCTCTCACTGTGTAAGAATAACTATTTCCATTTGTTAAGCCTGTATCTTGATAGATGGTAGTTCCTGCAGTGACATTTGTCAAGAACACGCTATCTCTGTATATTGTATAATTAATCAAAGCACTACCACCATCACTGCTCGGTGCGTCCCAACTAAGTGTAACAGATTTGTCTCCAGTATTTCCTCCTAAATTAGTTGGAGGACTGGGGGCAATAGCTGGAATCACACTTATAATAGTCGAATCTCCACCTTGGCCCTTTGTATTTTCCGCAGTGACATAATAATAATAAATTTGTCCATTTGTCAGTCCTGCATCACTGTAACTAGTTGTTGGAGATTGACCTATATCTGTATAGGGTCCCCCAATACTTGTGGCCCTGAATATATGATATTGGAATATTGTTAGACCTCCATCATCTGTTGGAGCATCCCAGTTGAGATCAACACTTTGATCGCTATAAGTTGATTCTAAATTTTGTGGAGCATTTGGTACTTGACCTGGGATGACACTAATTTCTGTTGATAATATACTCTCTCCTGCAGAATTAACTGCTGTAATGGTATAATAATACGTGATCCCGTTAATAACGGTAGTGTCACTATAAATCAAAACTCCTGCACTTACATTTATTAGGAATACACTATCTCTGTATATGGTATAATTAATTAATATACTACCACCATCACTAGAAGGAGCAGTCCAGCTGAGATCGACCTGACTTTTTGATGGAACACCAATAAAGTTCTGTGGTTGTGTGGGTACAGTCTTGGGAGTGCTACTAGCAGAATTAGAATCTATAGAGTCACCCTCCGAATTTACCGCTCTAACTATGTAAGAATAACTATCTCCATTTGTTAAACCTGTATCTTGATAATTGGTTGTACCTGCAGTTACATTGATTAAGAACACGCTATCTCTGTATATTGTATAATTAATTAAAACACTACCTCCATTATCCAAGGGCGCGGTCCATGTGAGATCTACTAATGTATCTCCGTACGTTGCTGTTAGATCAGCAGGTGCATCAGGAACCGTTTTTGGTGTTGCATTTACTTCGATGGAATTTGGACCTTCTCCCTCTAGATTGGTAACGCTAATTACATAATAGTAAACGACTCCATTGGTTAATCCTGCATCAAGATAAGTAGTGGTGCCCGCAGTTACATTTGAAATCCAGATATAGGGGCCCCCTTGATTGATTGATCGATACATACTATAATTTTGCAATGCCGTAGATCCTGTATAACTAGGAATTTCCCAACTTAGACTTATTTGTTGATCACCATAAATTGCTGATGGATTTAAGGGTGCACTAGGCACATCAGCAATGGTCATTCGTAATTCTGCTGAATATTGACCTTCTCCATAGCTGTTACTGGCTGTGACAACATAATAATAGATTTGACCATTAGCCAACCCAGTATCATTGTATGTGAGTAATGTTGTGTTGCTTATCCATGTATAAGGTCCACCGAGATCATTTGATCTATACACGCTATAATTGCCAATTACACTTCCACCGTTGTTGCTAGGTACATCCCAAATAAGAGTAACATTAGTTGAAATAATAACACCATCAAGATTTAACGGTACACTTGGTGGGCCTACCGGTGTAACTGAAACTTCTGTCGCTGCTACACTTTCACCTTCAGCATTGATTGCTGTGATAATATAGTAATATGTTACACCATTACTAACACTTGAATCAGTATAAGTTAAGGTCCCAACAGAAATTAGAACTGCACCGTATGAACTTGAAACTGTGGATCTATAAATATTGTAAGATGTAATTGTTGCACCACCATTGTCCGATGGGGCTACCCAATTTAGTACCACTTCATCATCTCCTGAGCTTGCGCTAAATGAAGTAGGTTTATCTGGTATTGTTGCTGGTGTTGCGAGTTCAGTATTAGAATCTATAGAGTCACCCTCCGAATTTACCGCTCTCACAACATATGAATAGCTTACACCGTTTGTTAGTCCAGTATCTTGATGGGTGGTGGTTCCTGCAGTGACGTTTGCCAAGAATGAACCATCTCTGTATATTGTATAATTGATCAAAACACTGCCGCCATTATCTCCTGGTGCAGTCCATGTAAGATCAACTATTGTATCCCCATGTGTCCCTATTAGTGTAGTAGGTGGATCTGGGATTGTTCTTGGTATAATGCTTATCTCATCAGAATTTGGACTTTCACCTTCACCTGTTACAGCGGTTACAACATAGAAGTATGTATTGCCATTAGAAACACTGCTATCGAAATACGTAAAAGTAGTAGCTGATAATGTTGCTATTGGAGCTGCATACGATCCAGAAGTGGTGGATCTATAAACACGAAATTGTGTGATTGTTACACCACCATCATCTAAAGGATTAGACCATGTTAAATTCACCTCATTACTACCATAGGTAGCAACAAGATCCAGTGGCTTAGATGGTATTGTGACTGGTTTTGCGCTAACTTCTGTTGCTGGTACACTTTCTCCATTAACATTAATTGTGGTGACGATATAGTAGTATGTTATGCCATTAGTTGCCGTGGTATCATTATAGGTGCTAACTCCAGCTCCAACTGTAACAAGTGCTGAGCTATATGATCCGGATGTGGTATTTCTATAAATATTGTATCCAGTTATTGGTGAACCACCATTATCTACAGGTGCTGTCCAACTAAGTAATACCGAGGAATTACCTGCAATTGCACTAAAGCCTGTTGGTTTACCTGGTGTAGTGGAGGGTGTAGCACTTTCAGAAAGAGATTGTGAACCTTCTCCATTTGCATTTACAGCAGAAACAGTGTAAGTATAACTTTGTCCATTTGTACGGCCTGTATCTTGATGATTTGTTACCGCTGCACTCACAGTGATAATTAACCCACCATCTCTATAAATTTTGTAATCAGTCACAACACTGCCACCATTATCTGCAGGTGCGATCCAACTTAGATCTACAACCGTATCTCCTTTGGTCGCAATTAGGCCTGTAGGGGTGCCAGGTGTAGTAGATGGAGTTGCATTATCTGATGCTGATTCAGACCCCTCTCCATTTGCATTAATTGCTGAAACGGTATATGTATAGGTATCCCCATTTGTCAATCCAGTATCATTATATGTCGTAGTGGTAGAACTAATTGTAGCAATTGGTGAACCGTCTCGATAAATTTTGTAATTAGTCAATACACTCCCTCCATTATCCCCTGGTGCATTCCAACTCAGATCAACAAAGGTATTGCCTTTAGTTGCAGTTAGGCCTGTGGGGGTTCCAGGAGTAGTAGAAGGGGTTGCATTATCTGAGGTGGACTCAGATCCCTCTCCATTTGCATTAATTGCGGAAACAGTATATGAATAGGTATTTCCGTTTGTCAGTCCGGTATCATTATACGTGGTAGTTGCTGAACTAATTGTAGCAATTGGTGTGCCATCTCGATAAATTTTGTAATTAGTCAATGCACTCCCTCCATTATCCCCCGGTGCATTCCAACTCAGATCAACAAAGGTATTGCCTTTATTTGCAGTTAGGCCTGTTGGCACTCCAGGGATAGTAGATGGAGTTGCATTATCTGAAGCTGATTCAGATCCCTCTCCATTTGCATTAATTGCGGAAACAGTATATGAATAGGTATCTCCGTTTGTCAATCCGGTATCATTATACGTGGTAGTTGCAGAACTAATTGTAGCAATTGGTGTGCCATCTCGATAAATTTTGTAATTAGTCAATACGCTACCTCCATTATCCCCCGGTGCATTCCAACTTAGATCAACAAAGGTATTGCCTTTAGTTGCAGTTAGGCCTGTGGGTATTCCAGGGGTGGTTGATGGAGTTGCATTATCTGAAGCTGATTCAGATCCCTCTCCATTTGCATTTATGGCGGATACAGTATATGAATAGGTATTACCATTTATTAATCCAGTGTCATTATATATTGTAGTTACAGAGCTAATCGTAGCAATTGGGATACCATCTCTATAAATTTTATAATCTGACAACCCACTGCCTCCAGTATCTGCAGGGGCATTCCAAATAAGATCGACAAAAGTATTCCCTTTGGTCGCAGTTAGACCAGTAGGGGTTCCTGGGGTTGTAGAGGGGATCGCGATTTCAGCTGCAGTTTGGGATCCCTCTCCATTTACATTAATGGCAGAAACAGTGTATGAATAGGTATTACCATTTATTAATCCAGTGTCATTATATATTGTAGTTACAGCGCTAATTGTGGCGATTGGTGATCCATTTTCATAAATTTTATAATCTGTCAACGCGCTACCTCCAGTATCGGTGGGGGCAACCCAGCTAAGATCAACAAATGTGTTGCCTTTTGTCGCAGTTAATGTTGTAGGTGTCCCAGGAGTTGTTGATGGGGTCGCACTTGCCTCATTCGATTGTGCTCCCTCACCCACACTGTTTACTGCCTTAACCACATAGTAATACAATTGACCATTTGAAGCTGTACTATCTATGTATGACGTAGTTGCCGACCCAACACTTCCTAAAGGAGCTGCGTAAGATCCTTGAGTAGTTGAACGATAAATATTATAATCAGTGATTGTACTTCCACCATCGCTAGCTGGGGCAGTCCAGCTAAGAGAAACTTGTGCATTTCCCGGAGTTGTTGAAAGTCCTGTGGGTGCATCTGGTACAGTAGCGGTGACACCAGCAATCCAGGTATGGAGTATATCTCCGGCTGCATCATGAGTTGTTGCGAAAAGATCGCTTGTTAAATCATAAGCCATTATAAGAGTTGTTTGGGTATCTTTAGTTATCACAACATCTTCTGCAGTATCTCCTGTATCCAAGGATCTAGTACATTCAAGGACAGTTGTTGTTGCATCTTCTGACCCAAAACAGGAATCTATATTTGGAATAGTATCTACTATGTGATCTGTTGCTTTGTTGCCAAAGGTATCTTCATAATAGGTTACAGAATTGTATCCTCCCCAAATTATGTCTGCATCTGCCATTTTATTTGCCGCTCCCCATCCAATAGAAACATAACCCAATCCGGGTGCTGTTATTCCCATATGGATCTTTCCACCCACTTCATCAATTGTATAGTAAAAATCGAGATTGGCTTCGCTTCCTGCATCTGGTATGGATACCAATTGGTCATATTCTCCAACATTTATTACCCCATCCTCAGCGATTGCATTAAGTCCAATGGAATTTTCAACTTCTGGTTGAACTACAAATGAACTAATAATCGTTTCTGATTTTTCAGTATTTGAAGCAGCAGTTTTTAGATTATATGGATCGGGGATGATCATTAATGATAAAATGAAAATAGTTCCAAGGATTATAGCGAATAATTTTCTATGTCCGTACAATTTCTGGCGAGTTGTCATGTTAATATTTTTCCACCTAAGATTATGAGATAGTTATTTCATCTATGCTTCCAGATTTTAAATTGTTAAGTGATAGTTTTCTACTTTCCAACGTAAATTCAAATGATTTAGATTTTATGTTGGACGAAATGTCAGAGAATGGTTGTTTTCCACTTAAAAAATTAGACACCAGATCAATATTGTCAATATTTTCGAGACAATCACACATAAATTCTGAAATACACAGATATTTCGAATAAATATCCACATAATAAATAAAAACAATTAAATATATAAAAATATTCAAATGGTTAAAAAATAAATAAGATAAATGTGCAATTTGATTAAAAGTTATTTTTGAAACAGTATATAACACCTAAAAATATGATAAATTATGTAAATATATATTCAACACAATAATATAGTGATAAATTGTTATACAAGTGATTAAAATGAAAAATATAATAAATATTAAAAAATTAATAAAATACAACAATTAGCAACAAATGTATAAGATAATATGGAAAATAATGTGAAATATGCTATTAATTTGTGCCACATCGGTGGTATTATTTTTTAAGTTTACAATAAATCAGTATAGACCCTTGAACAAATTGTATTTCAGGAAAATAAAATTCTTATTCTGTTTAATAGTAATTTTAAGTAGTATAATTTCCACAAATTCTCAAACTACTAATCAAATTCCGGATTTGCCCCACTTTGACGATAAAACTTATTCGGGTTTAGAATATGGAACTGCAGGGATCTCAATTGCCCTTTTAGAAGCTTATACATTATCAGATATTGACATTACGATTAAAAAGCAATTATTGAACATAGTCGAAAATTCTTTGGAAAAATTATGGGAGGAGAGGATAGAATACAATGGAGTGAGATATCCTACATGGAAGAGTTCTGTTGAAGATGAGTATTTGAGTGTTTATCCAGGATTAAAATATGGAGCTCCTGGTATTATTCATGCATTTTTGAAAATATTTGAAATAACGCAAGAATCTAAATGGTTAGATAGAGCAGAGGAATCATATTGGTATCTAAGTACTCAAGCAATAAACGAGAGTTCAACGCCTCATTGGCCATATCATTTCAGTATACCTAAAGAAGACTCAGGGATTTCAATTACGGATCTGAAATATGGATCTGCAGGTGTCTTAAGTTTAGGTATTGAATTGTTTCAAGTAACTCAAAACCAAACTTATCTTGATCATGGAGAATTAATAGTTTCATGGTTAGATGAGATCTCTTACATACTAGTTCAAAATGAAATTGACTATAAAATTATCCCTTGGTATTCTATTGATGGTTCGACATCCCAAGATCTCCCATTCTACCTAACTCGAGGTTTTGGATTAGCTGGGATTTCCCCATATTTATACCAATTCGGGGTACACGCCAAATTAGACAAAAACAAAGATTGGGCTATTCAATTGGGTAGATTAATAGTTGAACTACAACTTGACGATGGAAGTTGGTATATTGCTTCTGACTCTCAGGTAATCAATATAGGGTTTGACAATGGAGTTGCGGGGATCATCGATGGTCTTTTTCAGTTGAAATCACTAACTAGTTCCCCCGAATTTGATGATGCAATTTCACAAGGTATTGATTGGTTGTTTTCAAGGTATTTATCAAATTCAACCCATGTTGGATTTTTTAATTATTTGAATGCAGATTCTGATATTGAAATGATCAATTCGCTTTATGATGGGAATATTGGTATTTTAAGAACATTAACAAAATTAATTTCCTTTCTAAACACTAATCAAGTAGATTTGCTAATTCATGCTTACAAGTGGTTAATTACATCTGGATCCTTTATAATTACTAATAATGAAAATGAATTATTATTTCTTTTAAGTTCTCTAGAGAAAGATCAATTTGTCGATTTCTCATATGCTCAAGGTTTAGCTGGATTACTTTCAGAATTAATCAACCTTGAAAATACTTTTTCCATTGCAACTAGAATTAATTTCAATATCACTAGGGCAATAGTTGCAGCAATTAACACATTTGAGTATTTTCAACAAATAAGTGGACATTGGCAAAGGCAGTATGTTATACCCTTAGGATGGAATTTGGATCATTTCACAATAATTAATATTAGTGAATCTGATTATTCTCCTACAATAATACCGACTGAATTGGAAACCAACATTACTAGTATGATCGAACCAAACCCCGAGGAATGGTACAATAACGTCTTTTACTATGTTTCATTGGTCATATTGTTGCCAATAATTTATGGTGTTAAGAGAACAAAAATTAGTAAAAAATAATTATTTCAAGTGTTTCTATGTTAGTTCTGTTTTTTCCTAGGTTTTTTAGAGATAACAAAAACTAATGCCAGTGCAGTCAAGAAACCATTTATCGGGAAATTAATCCCATCATCAGTACTATCATCATTTTGAGATGAAGTAGTATGACTACTCGTAGTGGGTGTTGATGTAGAAGTTGTCGTAGTTGAGGTAGAGGTTGTTGAAGTTGTGGTTGTTGGATTGGGATCTTCAATTATATCTAAAATCATGATTGCTAAATTCCCATCATCATCAACTGCTTCCAAGTAGTACGATCCGAGATCTGTTGCAGGAATTGTTAGTGAGGTGTTAAAAGCACCATTACTGTCAGTTGTAATAGTTTTTAGATCTACATCATTGAAATTGAGTGTTACTGGGGTATTAGCAGTGAAATTCTCACCCTCAACAATCAAATCATAATTTTCCCACACTTTCATTGAGTCTACTTTGATTCGTGACGTATCAATGGGTTGAGTATGTAACGTAAAGTTAGCACTATCTTGGGTTCCTCCTGTCTCATCATTTACTATGAAAACAGCTGGAACTGCAGGAAGAATAGTACCTAATTCGGTCATATTGATTGTTAACGATACGAAACTGTATGCTGCAGTCTCATTGATTGTTACCGGATTCTCAAATTCTTGAGTACTTTCATTCATGAGTCCTCTGTTTACAATACCAGTGAAAATCTCTCTTGAATTCTCAAA